>JAJYRX010000128.1 GCA_021793875.1 Pseudomonadota bacterium | reverse complement strand
ATACAGCACATTTACTATCAGACTTATCCCTTGGCAGTCTTCTGGAAATAAAAGGGTTTTTAGCTCCTTCCAGAAAAGGCTCATCAAGGCTAGTTTTACATATACAGTCTGCTGGCAGAATCAATACAGAATCCACAATAGTTGTTTAATATCATTTAGTTCAAATATAGTTAACAGGGCGTAGCCCTGTATACCAAGAGGCACATTATGGCTTACAACAGAAGAGGCAAAGATCGCCGCCGTTTCTCTCAACAAAACCCGCTTTTCAAGCGTCGCAAGTTTTGCCGTTTCACCGCTGCTGGTGTAACTGAAATCGATTACAAAGATCTAGACACACTACGCGATTTCGTTCAGGAAAACGGCAAAATCATTCCTGCACGTCTTACCGGCACCAAGGCTAATTTCCAGCGCCAGCTTGACACTGCTATCAAGCGTGCTCGCTTTCTTGCGCTTATGCCTTACACCGATAACCACAAATAAACGGGGGCTGTTAACATGCAAGTAATTCTTTTAGAAAAAGTAGTTAATCTGGGCGATCTCGGTGATGTAGTACGTGTTCGCAACGGTTATGCACGTAACTATCTTATTCCCCAGAAAATGGCTCGTCGCGCCACTCCTGCGGCAATGAAAGAGTTTGAACAGCGTCGTGCCGAGCTTGAAAAAGTACAAGCTGAAAGGCTGGCAGCTGCTCAAGAGCAGGGTGAAAAACTTAACGGTGTAACCGTGGTAATTCCTCAGAAAGCAGGTGTTGATGGACGTTTATTCGGTTCTGTTAACAATATAAATATCTCTGAAGCTCTAGAGCGTGACGGTCTAGGTAAAATAGAACGTGGTCAAATTCGCATGCCCGATGGCCCTATAAAAGCCATTGGCGAGTACCCGGTTCAAGTGGTTCTGCACCCCGATGTTATTGTTGACATAACTGTGCAGGTAGAAGGTGAGCTAGCCTAGTATTGGCATACCTTTTATAGTAGCCATAAAATAGCCGGCAACTGCCGGCTATTTTTTTATGAGGTGTTTTTTTGACAGATCCTACGATTAATCGACCAGTAATTGAACACTCTGAGCCAGATCTCGACTATTTGCGTGTGCCTCCTCATTCCATAGAGGCAGAACAGTCGGTGCTAGGCGGGCTGTTGCTTGATAATGCCGCTTGGGATCGTATAACCGATCTTTTGTCAGAAGATGATTTCTATCGCTACGATCACAAGATAATATGGCAGCATATAAGCAAGCTAATTGCTCTTGGGCGACCTGCGGATGTGGTAACGGTAAATGAGTCGCTAGAGCTTGCTAATAAAGCCCAAGAGGTTGGCTCGCTTGAATACCTTAATGCCTTGGCACACAATACGCCATCGGCGGCAAATATACGTCGCTATGCGGAAATTGTTCGCGAACGCTCTATGTTGCGTAAACTGGTTTCAGTAGCCGACGAAATATCTGCAACAGCGTTTAACCCTAAAGGGAAAGAGGCCAGACAATTATTAGATGAAGCTGAAGCGCGGGTGTTTCAAATAGCACAAGAAGGGGCTAGGGGCACTTCAGGGTTTAAAGATATACAACCACTGCTAGCAGAAGTGGTTGAGCGCATCGATGAGCTCTACCATCGTGAAGGCGATTCCGATGTCACCGGAGTGCCAACCGGGTTTACCGATCTTGACCGTATGACATCAGGGTTACAGCCAGGCGATTTGGTAATTGTGGCAGGGCGGCCATCTATGGGTAAAACGTCTCTTGCCATGAATATTGGTGAGTACGTTGCAATTGATCAAGGTTTACCCGTAGCGGTGTTCTCCATGGAAATGGGGGCAGTGCAACTGGCAATGCGTATGGTTGGTTCGGTTGGAATGTTAGACCAACATCGCATAAGAACTGGTAAGCTCACTGCTGACGACTGGCCACGTCTTACTAGTGCTGTACAAAGGGTGCAAGAAGCGCAAATATATATAGACGAAACCCCAGCATTAAGCGCTATGGAGGTTAGAGCAAGGGCGCGCAGGCTTGCCCGTCAATGCGGTCAGCTTGGTCTAATAATCATAGACTACATGCAGCTAATGTCAGCCAGTAATGCCGGTGAAAACCGTGCAACTGAAATTTCTGAAATTAGCCGGTCACTTAAAGGTTTGGCAAAGGAATTAGACTGTCCCGTAGTGGCTTTGTCGCAGTTAAATCGTAGTTTAGAACAACGTCCTAATAAGCGTCCTGTCATGAGTGATTTGCGTGAGTCAGGGGCTATTGAACAAGATGCTGACTTAATTCTTTTCATATATCGGGACGAGGTATATAACCCAGACTCACCAGACAAAGGCACAGCTGAAATAATAATAGGTAAACAGCGTAATGGCCCTATAGGCACTGTACGTCTAACATTCCAGGGTCAAAGTACAAGGTTTTTAAATTTTACTTCTGGTATGTCATAAGCCAGATGTCATTTCTAGTGCAAGTTTAGCTGCATGAAGTAATGAGGTTTCATCAGCTATGCCTTGCCCCACAATATCGTATGCAGTGCCGTGATCTACGCTAGTGCGTATGAAGGGCAGCCCAACGGTTACATTAACACCAGTGTCTAGTCCCATATACTTTACTGGTATAAGGCCCTGATCGTGATATTGCGCCACTACAATATCAAACTCTTTTTGTCTTGCTCGCATAAATACCGTGTCACCCGACCATGGGCCAGTAACATTTATGCCCTTAGATTTACAAAACTCTATTGCGGGCTTAATTATATTTATTTCTTCCAGGCCAAATTGACCCTGCTCACCAGCGTGGGGGTTCAAGCCCGCCACTGCAATTCTGGGTTTTTTTATACCAGCCATTTGACATGCCTTATGAGCAAGTTCAATTGTTTTTATTTGTAGTTCTTTAGTAATAAGGGCAGGCACTTCTGCAAGTGCTACGTGTATGGTTGCTAGAATTACGCGCAGCTCGTTGTTGGCTAGCATCATGGCAACGTGCGGTGTGTTAGTGCGTTGAGCAAGTATTTCCGTATGGCCAGGCTGAGTTATACCAGCCAAATTAAAAGCGTGTTTGTTGATTGGCGCTGTAACTAAAGCTCTTAACATGCTATTTGAAGCATGATCTATAGCCTTGCATAAATAGTTGTAGGCAGCCAGACCAACCGTTGCGTTGGGCGTGCCCAGGGCCTTTGCGGAAGGCGCAGAAGGACCAACGTTTATTACTGGAATAATGTTTTTATCGTCGGTGCATTGTTCGGGGTTTGTTATTTCTACTATAGAAACCTTGTTATCAAGCCCCAGATTGTTAGCCGTGTGTTTAAGTACATTTGTATCACCGTATACAACCGTTTTATGCGGTAAGCCTTTGGCAAACAGTTTGCATATTATTTCTGGGCCTATGCCATAGGCATCACCCATGGTCATACCCAGAGGTAAATACGTAATGGCAGATTTCATTTGCATAATGCCTACAGTGCGTCGCTGGCGTAATCGGCAAGACGAGACCGTTCGCCGCGTTGCAAGGTTACATGCCCAGCGTGTGGCCAGTCTTTGAATCTATCAACCACATAAGTTAGGCCAGAGCTACCTTCAGTAAGATACGGGGTATCTATTTGTGCAATGTTGCCTAAACAAACTATTTTGGTTCCCGGACCAGCCCTTGTTATAAGTGTTTTCATTTGTTTTGGTGTTAGGTTCTGAGCTTCATCAATAATTAAGAACTTATTCATGAATGTGCGCCCCCGCATAAAGCTCATGGATTTCACCTTGATTTTTGAGCGAATTATTTCCATGGCTGAATCACGTGGTTCATTACCTTTAATGCCGGGACCTGGTACTTCTTGGCCGCCCATTCCCAGATGTAATACTTCTAGGTTGTCTTCTAGAGCGCCCATCCAAGGCAGCATTTTCTCTTCTTCAGTTCCCGGTAGGTAACCTATATCTTCCCCAACTGAAACTGTTGCTCTGGTAATTATTATCTCGTTATAACGTCTGGTTTCTAGTGTTTGCGTAAGGGCGCTAGCTAGAGCCAGCAAGGTTTTACCTGTTCCAGCTTGGCCTAACAGGGAAACAAAGTCACACTCATGATTCATGAGTAAATTAAGAGCAAAGTTTTGTTCTCGGTTGCGTGCAGTTATTCCCCATACGTTGTTTTTACCGTGACTGTAGTCACGTATGGTGGCTAGCACAGCAGTTTTGCCCGTTGTCTCTTTAACTTGTGCGTATAGAGGCATTTCGCCTTCGTGGTACACAAATTGGTTAACCATGAATTCGGCGCACAATGGACCCCTTATTTTGTAGTAAGTGGTGCCAGCCTGCTGCCAAGACTCTATTTCTTTTCCGTGTCTAGTCCAAAAGTTGTCTGGCAAGGGCATTATGCCATCGTACAGGAGATCGGAGTCATCAATTACGTGGTCGTTAAGGTAATCTTCTGCTATAAGCCCTAGAGCTCTAGCCTTTAGCCTCATGTTTATGTCTTTAGACACCAGAACAACTGTTTTATCGTTCTGACTTTGGCGCACAGCATGAACAATGTTTAAGATCATATTGTCTGCTTTGCCCATGGGTAGCTCAAAAGGAAGGTCGGCGTATATTTGTCTGGTCTGGAAATATAGTTTTCCACGCGCTTCCATGTGCCCAAGCGCATTTAATTCAATTCCTTCATTAAAGCTTTTTGCATTTGCTGCCAGGTTGTCTAAGAACCGGCTAGCCTGTCGAGCATTTCTGGAAACTTCTGATAAACCCTTTTTTTGATGGTCTAGTTCTTCAAGAACAACCATGGGTAGGAAAATATCATGCTCCTGAAACTTAAATAGGAGATCG
>JAJYRX010000127.1 GCA_021793875.1 Pseudomonadota bacterium | reverse complement strand
CGCGGTGACTGCGCGTAGTATGGGTGTAAATGTAGAAGGGGTGGAATAATAATGGCCAAGTTAAGCAAGCGTGCGGCCGCTATTGCCGCCAAAATAGATCGCGATACCTTGTATCCTTTACAGGAAGCTCTTACCCTTATTAAAGAAACAGCTACTGCCAAGTTTGATGAGTCAATTGACATAGCAGTGCAACTTGGTGTTGATCCACGTAAGTCTGATCAAATCGTTCGCGGTTCATTGGTTCTGCCTGCGGGTACAGGTAAGTCAGCTAGGGTAGCAGTTTTTGCACAAGGCGAAAACGCTGAAGCAGCACTTGAAGCTGGTGCCGATATTGTTGGAATGGAAGATCTAGCTGATAGTATAAAAGCTGGTCAAATGGACTTCGATATTGTTATTGCAGCGCCTGACGCAATGCGTGTGGTAGGCGCTCTGGGCCAAATTTTAGGTCCACGTGGTTTAATGCCAAACCCACGTGTGGGTACAGTAACCCCAGATGTAGCTACTGCAGTTAAAAATGCTAAGGCTGGTCAGGTTCAGTACCGTACAGATAAGGCAGGTATTATCCATAGCACCATAGGACGTGCATCATTTTCTGTCGAGCAGTTGCAGCAAAACCTAGTTGCACTTATAGATGCGTTGGTTAAAGCGCGTCCCACCAATGCAAAAGGTGTTTATCTGCGTAAGCTTGCTATATCATCCACTATGGGTGGTGGTGCACGTGTAGAAATATCATCCTTACCTCAATAAGGTTAGGTTAGAACTTTGGGCTGTGCCGTCATTTTTGTCGGCATTGCTGTCAAAGACCGTTGGGGCCATTTATATGTGGCTTAATTGCAAATTTGTTTTGTACCCAGCGTAGACGGCGTCCATGGAAGGATTCTTAAAGAACTCGTCCAGAAGCGCCGCATTCGGTTGATGTCGAAATTATTCAGCATCATTTATAGGAGTGTTCAAACCGTGAGTCTCAATCGTTCTGAGAAGGCGGTAATTATCGAAGAGGTCAGTACCAAGCTGGAAACTGCCCAAGCGGTGATTATTGCTGAGTATCGTGGTCTGGACGTCGCTTCTGCAACTGAATTGCGCAAAACAGCGCGTGAATCCGGGGTGTACTTACGTGTTCTTAAAAACACGCTGGTTCGCCGCGCAATTGATGGCACTCCATTTGCGGAGTTGTCCTCTCAATTAACTGGTCCGCTAATGTATGCCATTAGTGAAGATCCAGTAGCGGCAGCTAAAGTACTTTCTGGTTTTGCCAAAACTAATGATTCTGTAGTAGTTAAGGGTGGTTCATTGCCCGATAGTCTACTTACTACAGATGGCGTCAAGGCATTGTCAACAATGCCAAGTCGTGAAGAGCTTCTGGCAAAACTGCTTGGTACTATGCAAGCCCCTATTACGCAGTTTGTGCGCACACTCAACGAAGTACCAACCAAGTTCGTACGCGGCCTAGCAGCCGTACGCGATCAAAAAGAAGCGGCTTAGCTGACTTCTGGTATTTGTTAAGTGAAGCGATACCTGGACAAAATTTAATATATTTGGAGTTCTTAAAATGGCATTATCTAAAGCCGACATACTAGAAGCCATATCTGGCATGACTGTGCTCGAACTATCCGAGCTTATTACCGAAATGGAAGAGAAGTTTGGTGTTTCCGCCGCTGCTGCTGCTGTAGCAGTTGCTGCCCCTGCCGCTGGTGGTGATGCTGGTGCAGGTGGTGAAGAGCAAACAGAATTCACCTTAATGCTTACCGATTTTGGTGCTAACAAGGTTAGCGTTATTAAAGTTGTTCGTGAAATCACAGGTCTTGGCCTTAAAGAAGCTAAAGAGCTGGTTGATGGCGCACCAAAAGCAGTTAAAGAAGGCATGTCCAAGGAAGAAGCTGAGGAAGCTCAGAAGAAACTTGAAGAAGCCGGTGCAAAAGTCGAACTTAAGTAAGGCTTTTAAATTATGCCCGGGAAGAGAAAAGCCTTCCCGGGCTTTTGCGTCTCAAGAAAAACTGTGTTTTTTATACTAAAAACAATAATAAAGCCAGCTTTTCTGGAGTCGTAAACCAGGGCCGTGGTTGACGGCCAATATAACCCTAGAGTCGGAGTGCTCATGCCTTATTCGTATACCGAAAAAAAGCGCATACGCAAAAGCTTCGCCAAACGTGAAGACGTCCAAGACGTCCCGTACCTACTGGCGACACAGCTTGAGTCTTTTAAATCTTTCTTACAGGCTGATATTACACCATCCAAGCGCGAGGACGTTGGCCTGCAAGCTGCATTCACCTCAATATTTCCTATAGTAAGCCATAACGGTATGGCTCGTCTGGAATTTGTAGGTTACTCACTTGGTGAGCCGGTGTTTGATGTCAAAGAATGTCAGATACGTGGTCTTACCTATGCCTCACCCTTAAGGGCTAAAGTACGGCTGGTGATAATGGATCGAGAGGTTCGTACACCAACTGTTAAAGAGGTTAAGGAACAGGAAGTATATATGGGCGAAATGCCGCTCATGACCAACACAGGTTCTTTTGTAATTAATGGTACTGAGCGGGTAATTGTTTCTCAGTTGCACCGTTCACCAGGTGTGTTTTTCGAACACGATCGTGGTAAAACACACAGCTCTGGCAAATTATTGTTTTCTGCCCGCATAATTCCTTATCGTGGATCATGGCTAGATTTCGAATTTGATCCAAAAGATATTCTTTTCTTCCGTATAGACCGACGCCGTAAAATGCCGGTTACTATACTGCTGAAAGCATTGGGTATGACGCCAGAAACCATACTGGCTTATTTTTCAGAGTTCGATAATATAGAACTACTTGAAGATGGCGGTTCACTGGAGTTCGTCTCAAATCGTTGGAAAGGCGAGGTTGCACCTTTCGATATAACTGACCGAACTGGTAACGTTATAGTCGAAAAAGAAAAGAGAATTAATCAACGTCACCTACGTCAGCTAGAAAGCGAAAAAATAGATTTCATCTCTGTTCCCGAGGATTTCCTGATTGGTCGCATATTGGCTACCAATATTGTTGATCCTGAAACGGGAGAGGTTATTGCTAATGCTAACGATGAAATAACCGAATCTATTCTGTCTGACATACGTGCAGCCGGTATTCGTAAAATACAAACTCTTTATGTAAATGATCTAGATCGCGGTGCTTACATATCGCAAACACTTCGCACCGATGAAACTACAGATCAAATGAGCGCTCGTGTTGCTATATATCGCATGATGCGTCCTGGCGAGCCACCAACCGAAGATGCAGTAGAAGCACTGTTTCAGCGTTTGTTTTACAGTGAAGAAACTTATGACCTGTCTCGTGTGGGTCGCATGAAGGTTAATAGCCGTTTGGGCAGAGGCGACGATATAAGTGGTCCTACAACCCTTACGGATGAAGATATCCTTGAAACAATAAAGGTACTGGTAGAGCTGCGCAACGGCCGAGGTCAAATTGATGATATCGATCACCTTGGAAACCGACGTGTACGTTGTGTTGGAGAACTGGCAGAAAACCAGTTTCGTGCAGGTTTAGTGCGTGTTGAGCGCGCTGTGCGCGAACGTCTTACACAGGCCGAGTCAGAAAATCTCATGCCGCACGACCTTATCAACTCTAAGCCTATATCTGCTGCTGTTAAAGAGTTTTTTGGTTCTAGCCAGCTGTCTCAGTTTATGGATCAGACCAACCCTCTTTCGGAGGTTACTCATAAGCGTCGTGTGTCTGCTCTTGGGCCAGGTGGTCTTACTCGCGAGCGTGCCGGTTTTGAAGTCAGAGACGTACATCCAACGCACTACGGGCGTGTATGTCCAATTGAAACGCCAGAGGGGCCAAACATTGGTCTTATCAACTCCATGGCTCTATATGCAAGGCTCAATGAGTACGGTTTCCTAGAAACACCCTACCGTAAAATAATAGATGGTAAGGTAAGCGATAAAATTGAATACTTGTCCGCCATAGAAGAAAGCAATTACGTAATTGCACAGGCTAATGCTCAGCTTGACGAAGAGGGACGTTTCGTTGATGACCTTATCGCTTGTCGAGAGGCTGGCGAAACAATGTTGACCGCGCCTGAAAACATACATTACATGGACGTGGCACCTTCACAAATTGTGTCTGTGGCAGCATCACTAATTCCATTCCTAGAGCATGATGACGCAAACCGTGCTCTTATGGGCGCCAACATGCAACGCCAGGCAGTTCCGTGCTTGCGACCAGAAAAGCCATTGGTGGGTACCGGCATTGAACGTACTGTTGCAATAGACTCTGGCACTGCTGTGCAGGCTACCCGCGGGGGTGTTGTTGATCACGTAGATGCACAACGTGTGGTTATTCGCGTAAATGATGATGAGAACACTGCGGGCGAAGTTGGTGTAGATATATACAATCTGAACAAATACACTCGTTCTAACCAAAACACCAACATTAACCAACGTCCAATAGTTAAGCCTGGAGATGTAGTTGCTCGTGGCGATGTATTAGCTGACGGAGCATCTACCGATCTTGGTGAGCTTGCTCTTGGTCAAAATATGTTGGTTGCATTTATGCCATGGCATGGTTACAACTTTGAGGATTCAATTCTTATTTCCGAAAAGGTTGTATCAGACGATCGTTATACATCAATTCATATAGAAGAGCTTACTGTTGTCGCTCGCGATACCAAACTTGGCGAAGAAGAAATAACTCGTGATATCAGTAACCTTCCAGAAACTCAGCTAAACCGCCTCGATGAATCGGGTATTGTCTATATTGGAGCAGAAGTCCGCGCTGATGATGTTCTGGTTGGTAAGGTTACGCCTAAGGGTG
>JAJYRX010000126.1 GCA_021793875.1 Pseudomonadota bacterium | reverse complement strand
TCATGAAGCAGTCGAACGGCTTTACCAAACCATTACACAGCACTATCACGATAATCACTATGATTGTTAGTTTCGTGTTGTTGTCCACTGCAATGAGAACCCTTCCTTTAGGCACAGCCTATACAGTATGGACAGGTATTGGTGCAGTGGGTGCACTTTTAGTAGGCGTGTTTGCGTTAGGTGAGCCAATAAACAGCCTCAAGTTGCTCGCTGCTTTACTAATTCTGGTTGGTATCGTTCTTATGAAAGTATCAACGCCTTAGTTATCCGGCCATAAATATGCATATTTGTGCATTTAAATATAGGCACTTTATGGTGATTAATTGATCAGATTAATTAATCGGTACATTTAATGCTGGGTATGGCAATGTATTCAGATTCTATCCCCAAGGTTATTAACAGATGTTGGGGATAAACTGGTAAAAACAAACTGTTCGATTAGCAGAATTCGAATACTTCATAGTTCAGATTATTATCTGAAATGACATTTGAGAGCTTAATATATGCGGCCAATTTTGTTATTGGATTAATATTTAACTATGAAGAAACATACTGTACATTGGAGAGTCTAAATGCGTAAAAGTCTAGTTGTGGCTGCTGCGGTAATTACCGCAGGCTGTTCCACACAACAAAATGAAACACAAACCAAAGTTGGTATGCCAAACCCAGCCTCTGAGTACTGCATTAAAATTGGTGGCGTTCTAAATATAGTTGATGGACCAAATGGCCAGGTTGGTATTTGTGAGCTTCCCGACGGAACTAAAATCGAAGAGTGGGAACTCTTTAGGCGTGATAATTAGCTTGCTCTAATTGGTTGTGTAGTCAAATAAACACATTTACACATAATATTGCCATCTATCCAAATTATGCTGTACTAAAGTGTTGTCATGGGCGATAGTGTTATTGGGACATTTTTACCCGAAACATATTTAGGATATTTACATTGAAAACAGAAACAGGAATCGTAAAGTGGTTTAATAATGACAAAGGCTTTGGTTTTATAATGCCAGATAACGGCGGTAAAGACCTCTTTGCACACTTTAGTGAAATACAAGGAACTGGCCATAGGTCGCTCCAAGAAAACCAGCGCGTATCATTTGTAGTAGGTGAAGGTCAAAAAGGCCCTTGTGCTACTAATATAGTTGCTATTTAAATTTAATTAACCGTCTGCCCCGGCGGGCGGTGCTTTACCAGGCGAAACCACATAATCAAGATGGTTTCGCCTTTTTTGTTTCTATCTGAAAAATAAATTAACCTGACTGCAAAACATATGGCGCTGCCATAATTTACAATATCAAATTAGCTAACTAAAGAAGCTGACAACATGATATTTGTATTTCCAAATGCTGGTGCAATAGCCGCGCACGTAAGTGATATTCTTATAGAAAAAATTTCTAGCAATCCTGAAGTAGTACTTGGGTTAGCAACAGGCGGCACAATGGAGCCTGTTTATTCTAGCTTTATCCAAAAAGCCATTAAGCAACAGTTAGATGTTTCACGGCTTACCAGCTTTAACTTAGACGAATATTTAGGGCTACACCCATCCCACCATCAAAGCTATTCATGGTATATGCACCATCATCTATTCCAGCACTTACCCTTTAATCTGAAAAACTGTCACGTTCCTAGCGGTATAGTTGACGACCCAAATAATTACTGCAATTCGTACTCAGATGCTATTCAAAAAGCTGGTGGTATAGAGCTGCAATTGCTTGGAGTGGGCTCAAATGGGCATATAGGTTTTAACGAACCAGGCACTGCATTTGACAGCACGTGTCATGTCGTAGAGCTATCCCCACAAACACGCATAGACAATAGCCGGTTTTTTGAAAGCGGTGAGTTGGTGCCCGACCGTGCATTAACTATGGGCATGCAAGACATAATGCAAGCACGGGAAATTATTCTTATTGCAACCGGCCGCCAAAAAGCGGCGGCCATGGCGTTATTTGTAGATAACGGTGTAACAACAGATGTTCCTTTCACCATTCTGAAAAAACATAACAACGCGAAAATTCTACTAGATGAAGAAGCTGCTATGCTGTTGTCTTCACATCAGTATCAGTACGCCTAGCATAGTGCTGGGCCATTACCGCGCATACCATTAACTGAATTTGATGGAATATTATTAGCGGCAATAGTGCGGGCCCAATGGCGCTGCCAGTAAATAGAACTTTTGCCATAGGGACGCCTGTTGCCATGCTTTTTTTGGAGCCGCAAAACACTATAGTAATTTCATCTTCTTTGCTAAAGCCTAAAACTCGTGAGGCATGCATAGTTATATATATAACTATTGCTAATAATATGCAGCATACAATAGTTAACATCACCAGGGTCATGGGTGGCACTGTATCCCACAGACCACCCACCACAGATGCACTAAAGGCGGTATATACAACAAGAAGTATAGAACTCTGATCTATATACACCAGCCAGCTGCGGTTTCTATCTACCCAGTGGCCTATTATTGGACGCATTAGGTGGCCTACTACGAAAGGAAGCAGAAGTTGAGCACTAATATTAATTATTGCATCTATAGTTGATGCAGTACCGCCAGCATCGTCAGCACCTAAAAATATTTTAAGTAAAACGGGGGTTAAAACTATGCCTATTATGCTGCTTGCTGATGCACTACAGACCGCAGCGGCTATATTTCCTTTTGCTATAGATGTAAATGCTATTGCAGACTGAACTGTTCCTGGCAATGCGCATAAAAATAGCATACCTATAAACAAGGGTTTGCCCAGAAGTGGTATTAGAACAGGCCCAAAAGCCCATCCTATTATGGGGAACATAATAAACGTAAAGGCAAATACAAGTATATGTAAGCGCCAATGCATTATGCCAGATACTATTGCACTACGGGATAGCTTAGCCCCATGCATAAAGAACAGCAGTGCAATTGCAGCCGTTGTAAGATTATCAAAGAAAGCTACCCCTGAACCTTTAGCTGGAAATATAGTAGCTGCCAGAACAACAGTTATCAGGATTATGGTGAAGTTATCAAATAAAAGACGCAAACGTTGCATATAATTTTTTATTACTGAAAATTTAAACGCAAGCTAGCTATATTAACAATTTTGTACGGTAAGGATTTAATGTTGCAAACTAAATTAATAGCTTTTAACAAACCGTATCATGTGTTAACCCAGTTTACCGATGATGCTGGTCGAAGTACCCTTAAAGACTTTATAAACGTACCCGAGGTTTATCCTGCTGGCCGTCTCGATTACAACAGTGAGGGTCTATTACTTTTAACTAATAATGGTAGTTTGCAAGCACGTATTTCAGAGCCAAGATACAAAACCGAGAAAACATATTTGGCGCAAGTGGAGGGGGAGCCAACAAATCTTCAACTACAGCAGCTAAGTAAGGGGGTATCGCTTAAAGACGGTGTTACTAAACCTGCAAAAGTGCGCTCTGTTCCAGAACCATTGTGGTTATGGAGCCGTAACCCTCCAATAAGGTTTCGTAAAAATATACCAACGTCTTGGGTAGAAATAACCATAATCGAGGGTAAAAATCGTCAAGTTAGACGTATGACGGCAGCGGTGGGGCTTCCAACGTTACGTTTAATACGTATAAGAATAGGTAAATATAGTTTGTCTGATTTACAACCAGGTGACTGGAAATACATTAAACACAACACAAAGGAATAGAAGTGAGCATGATATTTGAAAATAATGCGCAAAGTATAGGCCGCACTCCATTAGTGCAAATTAACAGGCTTGGTCCTAAAGGCGTCCAAATTCTTGCTAAATTAGAGTCGCGCAATCCGGCTGGTTCAGTAAAGTGTCGCATAGGTGCTGCCATGATAGAAGCAGCAGAACAAAGTGGCAGTTTAAAGGAAGGGGTCACGCTTGTTGAGCCAACGTCAGGTAACACTGGTATTGGGCTGGCATTTGTAGCTGCGGCAAAAGGTTATAGCCTCATCCTGACAATGCCATCTTCTATGAGCTTAGAGCGCCGAAAAATATTAAAAGCTCTGGGTGCTGAATTGGTTCTTACAGAACCAGCCAAAGGTATGAATGGGGCTATTGAAAAAGCCAAAGAAATAGTTAATTCAGATCCTAATAAATATCTTTTGTTGCAACAGTTTGAAAATCCGGCAAACCCTGACATACATGAAAAAACAACAGGTCCGGAAATTTGGGAGGACACTAATGGAAATATAGACGTTTTTGTTAGTGGTGTTGGTACCGGGGGAACGCTAACTGGTGTTTCACGCTACATAAAAAACACCAAAGGAAAGAGTATATTTACTGTCGCCGTTGAGCCAGTTACATCTCCTGTAATAACACAAGTAATGGCTGGCAACGATCCCACACCAGCCCCTCATAAAATCCAGGGTATAGGTGCTGGTTTTGTTCCGGCCAACCTTGATCTAAAAATGGTAGATGCCGTTGAGCAAATTAGTGATGATGAGGCACGTGATATGGCTTTAAGAACCATGCGTGAGGAAGGCATTTTATGTGGGATATCTAGCGGCGCAGCAATGGCTGCTGCTGTGCGTATTGCTAACAAGCCAGAAATGCAGGGTAAATCTATAGTAGTGATATTGCCAGACTCTGGTGAGCGATACCTGTCTACCATGTTGTTTGATGGGCTGTTTACTCAACAAGAACTAGAGCAGTAGCTATTGCTTTATTTTATGTATGCCAGCATGCTTTCTGTATACACCTGGTGCGCTGCCAGTCCATTGTTTAAATGCTCTGTTGAATGCCGCCGGGTCTTGAAAACCAATTTTCATGCCTATTTCCCATGCTGGCATACGCGTTTTGTTTAGCAGGTCTATTGCCATGTCACGTCTTAACCTATC
>JAJYRX010000125.1 GCA_021793875.1 Pseudomonadota bacterium | reverse complement strand
AACAAAAAACAATTGCTGGAAAAGATAGTAAGTCAATAGTAGTTTAGAGTTTGCCAAATTAATCAGAATCTAAAAATGAACGAATACATTCTCACGCTCTCATGCCCTGACAGAATAGGCATAGTACATAACGTAACGGGCTGGCTACTTGGCCGCCATGGAAACATAATAGATGCACAACAATTTGGCGACTCAGAAACCAATAGATTTTTTTTGCGTGTACACTTTAGTCTACCTAACAAGGAAAGTACGCACGAGCTAGAAAAATCTTTTTATCCGGTAGCATACAAGTTTGATATGCAGGCCAACATAAATGAAGCAAACAAAAAAAGTAGAGTGCTTATTTTAGTAAGCAAGCAAGGGCATTGCTTAAATGATTTATTATTCAGAACTCATAGTGGCCAGCTTCCCATTGAAATTGCGGGCATAGTCTCAAACCATAACGACTACGCAAGCCTGGCTCATAGTTACAGCATCCCATACCATCATCTACCAGTAACACCCGAAACTAGAGCAGAGCAAGAGCAGCAAATACTAGAACTGGTTGAGTCATATAAAACAGACCTAGTGGTGCTAGCGCGTTACATGCAAATACTTTCAGAAAACATGTGTGCTCAGCTACAAGGTCGCGCAATAAATATACATCACAGTTTTTTACCAAGCTTCAAAGGTGCTCGTCCATACCACCAAGCGCACGCACGCGGCGTGAAAATAATTGGGGCGACAGCCCACTATGTAACCACAGATTTGGACGAAGGCCCCATAATAGAGCAAGATGTACAAAGAGTTCATCATGGTCTTACAGCAGAAGCTTTAACCAGAGTAGGAAGTGATATAGAGTCAGTGGTATTGGCACGTGCTGTACGATGGCATGTAGAGCATAGAATTCTTCTAAACGGGGAAAGAACGGTTGTATTTAGGTAGCACTAGTTACCCAATGCCCGCCCTTCTCGTCTTGGGTCAGCACCACCTTGCAAACCATCAGAGGTAATTTGTATAGCATGTACGCCGCTAGGAAACTCTAGCTCTTGCACCTCATGCCCCATAAGTTCTAGCGCCTCTTTATAACGTACAAGCAGACTACCAGACTCTATCTCGGTAAAACGGTTGCGACTTCCCATGTTTGGCAGATTGATTGCATCTTGCACGGACAAACCCCAATCAAGAACGCCCACCAGAACTTTAGCAACATAATTTATTATTGCGCTACCACCCGGCGAACCCAGAACCATAAATGGTTTGTTATCTTTGAACACCATCATTGGCGCCATAGAACTGCGTGGACGCTTTAAAGGCTCTATTCTGTTTGCAACCTTGTTACCTTGAGCATCGGTATCTTCGAATGAAAAGTCTGTCAGCTCATTATTGAGCAAAAACCCATTTACGAAAATTTTACTTCCGAAAGCTGACTCTATGGACGATGTAAGGCTTACAGCATTTCCGTATTTGTCTACAGCAACTAAATGTGTAGTTCCACCAGCTTCAACAGTGTTATCGTCACCATTTATGGTATAGCCTTGTGGTTTACCAGGTTTAGCTACACCCATACTGACATTATCGCTTATAAGCGTGGCTCGCTCGGATAGATATTTTTTATCTATAAGACCTTTAACTGGAACATCGATAAAATCTGGGTCTGCAACATAATAATCTCTATCAGCAAAGGCCAAACGCCCTGCTTCTGAGAAGTAATGTACGCTGAGAATATCGTCAGGCTCCAATGACGATATTGGCGTGTGCTCCAAAATTCCAAGAATTTGCAATACTGCTAAAGAGCCTGAACTGGGCGGCCCCATGCCACAGACTTCATACACCACCTTATACGTCATACATAATGGCTGCCGTTGCACAGCTTTATAACTAACCAAATCATGCAGCCCAATGTCACCGGGAAGGCTATGACCATGCACAGCATTTACCATCTGCATTGCAAGATCACCTTTATAAAAGGCATCTGGCCCATTCTGTGCAATATTTTTAAACACTTTAGCAAGAGACGGATTCTTCAGTATGGATCCAACTGATTTTGGTTGACCTGACTCTCGGTAAAAATAGCTTGATGCAGACGCACTGCTTTTTAACTCGTCGTTATGCTCTAACAAGCTAAATAAACGTTCAGATATTGGAAAACCATTCTCAGCTAAATTAATAGCTGGTTGAAATAAGCTGGCCCAAGGCAAATGGCCATCTTTCTTATGGGCTTGATACAACATAGCCACCAGCCCAGGAGTACCTACTGACAAACCACTGTTAACAGCCTGAAAGAACGATATGGGTTTACCATTGGTAATAAAACGGTCTGATCGGGCTTCTTGCGGAGCAGTTTCACGACCATCCCAAGTGTGAAGGCTGTTGTCACTGGCATTATATGAAAGCAAGAAGCCGCCCCCACCTATACCTGATGACTGAGGCTCTACAAGATTTAATACCATCTGCATTGCAACAGCAGCATCTATAGCATTACCACCATTAGCAAGAATGCTTATGCCAGCCTGTGAAGCAAACGGGTTAGCAGCGCTAACCATATATTTGTCTGCTGTTACTAAATCTTTTTTAACCGAACCGGTTGCAGCTTCTGGGTTTATAAGAGTTTTAGGTAAAAGCAATGAGTCTGACCCAGAGGATTCAGGCACATATACTTCATCTACCACTGTACGGGCAATTGCATTTGCAGCCAGAGCGCCACCAATAGCAATAATAAGAACTATACTTGTCAGGCGCACTTTCATTATTTATTCCTTTGTCGTTATTCCTAGCAGCCAATCCTCAAACGACCTAAGGGCAACACTAGGCTCACGGTTTTCTGGGTAACCAAAATAATATGACTCCTGTACCGTGAGCTTACCTGGCCATGGTACAACAAGCTGCTTGCTATTTAACTCGCGCTGCGCAAGAAACAAAGGCACTAAAGCCACACCCATGCCAGCAATAGCCGCTGAAATTGACATAGAGAAAAGATCATATCGTGGACCGGCATTGAGTTCAGGCGGGTAGTCAATACCCTGTTCACGATACCATGCACTCCATGCATCAGGTCGTGACATTATGTGAAGGTGAGGCAACCGCTGCAAGCTTGGCAAGTCACTTACATGCTCTTTGTCTTTTAAAATAATAGGACTACAAACTGGTAGCAACGCCTGCTCACTGAATAACCTTATACCTTTGGTTTGCGGCCATGGCCTAGTTGAATGATATATCGCAGCATCGTAAGGGTGATCTGCAAACTGAAATGGCAATGTTCTAACAGACAAACTTATTGATATATCCGGATGTACTTTATAAAACTCCGGTAAGCGCGGCAATAACCATATATTCGCAAGTGTTGGCAATACTGCTAAGTGTAAATTATGACCTATACCGGCCCTGCTTATTAGGCCTAGAGTATCTTTTTCCAGCTGTTCTAGATGGTGTCTTACACGAGCTGCATACTCCTTACCAGCATCTGTTAGAACTATACGTCGCCTGACTCTTTTAAACAGTTGAACCCCAAGCCGCCCCTCAAGCCCAGAGACTTGCCGGTAGATAGCACTATGAGTAAGGGAAAGCTCTTCTGCTGCTCGCGAAAAAGAACCCAGCCTAGCCGTGGCCTCAAATGCCTGTAGAGCACCCATAGCTGGAATTACATTACGCATCAGATATAAACTCCATTAAGACTTATATGCTCAAAGTGCACATATGATGGATAATAATTACTATTTGCAAAATAAGCACTATATTGTGCAATTTTATCAATTGCATTGTGAGCTCAATGCACATTATGCTGAGTAGCTATGAATACCTATAACAACTCCATAGTAAGCCCACGTATGGGTGGTCATATTCTTGTTGATCAATTAAAAACACATGGTGTAAAGCACGTTTTTTGTGTGCCAGGTGAAAGCTATCTGGCAGTGCTAGATGGACTTTACGATGCAGACATAAATATTACGGTATGCCGCCAGGAAGGTGGTGCCGCTATGATGGCAGAGGCATATGGAAAACTAAATGGCGCCCCTGGAATATGTATGGTTACCCGAGGACCTGGAGCATCAAATGCTATGGCCGGCATACATATAGCAAGTCAAGATTCCAGCCCGCTTATCATGTTTGTAGGTCAGATAGAACGCGGTATGCGCGAAAGAGAAGCATTTCAGGAAATGGATTATCGCGCTGTTTTTGGCACGCAAACAAAATGGGTTACTGAAATAGATCAGGTAGAACGAATTCCGGAAATTGTTTCACGGGCTTTTCATGTGGCTACGTCTGGCAGACCCGGGCCTGTAGTAATTGCACTTCCTGAAGACGTGCTTACAGATTATGCAAGCGTAACTAATACAAATACATTTTCAGTACCACAAATGGCGGTACCGCATAACGTACTTAATAAACTGCAAGAGCTGTTAAGAACATCTGAAAAGCCCGTAGCAATACTTGGTGGGTCAGGATGGAATCAAGAGGCAGTAGATAACTTTGTAAGCTTTGCAGAACGAAATCAAATAGCTGTAGCCGTACAGTTTCGTCGCCAAATGTTGTTTCCTACTAGTAGCCCCTGCTTCATTGGTGATGTAGGGCTAGGGTGCAACCCAAAACTTATAGAGTATATAAAAAGCTCCGATCTGGTCATGCTTATTGGTGGACGCATGTCTGAGATAGCCAGCCAAAGCTATACTTTATTTCCTATTCCAGGGCCTAAGTCAGGACAAAGTCTGGTGCATATACATCCAGATATAACAGAACTAAACCGTGTATATGCATCGTCGCTGAGTATAAACACAACTCCTTCAGAATTTGTAAATACTCTAGCCCAAGCTAATACAACGTCTGGAGCAAAGAAAGAATATTTA
>JAJYRX010000124.1 GCA_021793875.1 Pseudomonadota bacterium | reverse complement strand
TTAAGGTTATGCCTTTGCTTATTCCACTTAGAGGGGTGATCAAAGGTAATTTGTATACTATGCAATGGGCAGCAATGCTAATATTAATTTATTTCATGGAAGGTGTAGTGCGTGCGTGGTCAGATCCTCAGCAACTTTCTTCTCAAATGGCAGTAATAGAAATAGTTTTAACGTTTATTTTCTACATGTGTGCCATTATGTATTTAAGACCAGCAAAAAGAGCATTTAAACAGCGTAATGCCAGAAATAAAGAGGTGTAAGTGCCACAAAAATTTATACGTTATCCCATAGCAAATAGTTACGCATCGCTTCCACAAGACTTTTATACGCAAATAGAGCCACAGCCTCTTAATTCACCAGAAGTTGTTCATATTAATAGGTCTCTGGCTTTACACATAGGTTTATCGAAAGACTTTATAGGGTCTAGAGAGTTTTTGAGTGTCGTTTCGGGAAGACGTTCTTTGCCCGGTGGTAAAACTATCGCAACTGTGTATAGTGGCCATCAGTTTGGTGTTTGGGCAGGGCAGCTTGGAGACGGTCGTGCTCACTTATTGGGTCAAATTAATACAGATGAAGGACCCGTAGAGCTACAGCTGAAAGGATCAGGTAAAACGCCATACTCGCGCATGGGAGACGGCCGTGCAGTTTTAAGATCTTCTGTGCGAGAGTATTTAGCAAGTGAAGCCATGTTTCACCTAGGAATACCAACTACAAGGGCTTTATCCCTAGTGGTCTCAAACGATCCCGTATACAGAGAAACTGTGGAAAAAGCTGCCATTGTTGCGAGAACTTCACCTAGTTTTATACGTTTTGGAACCTTTGAACATTTCGCGGATAATCCCGATCATCTTAAAACACTGACTCGTTATTTAATCACTACCTTTTACCCGGAGTTTGTGCCGTCGGTAGATACCAAAATACCAGATTGGAAATCAGCCGTTCTATGCTTGTTGCAAGAGATTTCAAACCGTACTGCAGAGCTTGTTGCCAAGTGGATAACAGTTGGTTTCTGTCACGGAGTAATGAATACCGATAATATGTCTGTATTAGGGCTAACTATAGATTATGGTCCTTATGGTTTTATGGACGGGTTTAAAGCTGATCATATTTGCAATACTACCGATAGGGGTGGTAGATATGCCTGGAACGCGCAGGCTTCAATAGCTTATTGGAACTTACATAGACTTGCTGGCAGCTTTGTTGGAATGGGTTTGTCCGAGAGTGAGCTTAAAGAGTCGTTGTCGAGTTTTGAGTCTCATTTTCTTAATTCTTACCGCAGCATTATGTCGCGTAAGTTTGGGTTAGAAGCCCTAACGCCAGATGATTATGGCTTGATAGATGAATGGTGGAGTTTGTTACATAATAGCGGTGCTGACTTTACCCTTAGTTTTCGTAGTTTAGCTGACGCTCCCCATAACACCGACTTGTGGGTTCAACAATTTAGCGATGTAGAAGGAGCTAAAGACTGGATGGACAGTTATATGGCAAGGGTTCTATACGAGGGGCGTCCTGAATCCGAGCGTATGCAGGAAATGAATAGTATAAATCCGTTGTATATCCTCCGTAATTATCTATTGCAAGACGCCATAGATCAGGCTGAAAGTGGTGATTACACGGAAGTACATAAATTATTCGAGGTGGTGCAAAACCCTTTTGAGTACTCCAAGAAATACAAGAAATATGCAATGCCTCCTCCTCCAGGTCTTTCATCTATTTCATTAAGCTGTTCTTCATAGCGTTTTCAGATGCAAGTATTCTCTGCAAATGCGATAATCCCGGTGTAGCTATATCTCATTATATGGATTGTCATGTCTGGTAATACGCTGGGAAGTCTGTTTAAGGTCACAAATTTTGGGGAATCACATGGTCCGGCTATCGGTGCCATTATTGATGGCTGTCCCCCAGGGATGCCTTTAACCGAAGAACATATTCAGGTCGAACTCGATAGACGCAAACCTGGCACATCTCGTCACGTAACGCAGCGCCGAGAGCCTGATAAAGTTGAAATACTTTCTGGTGTGTATAAGGGAGTTACTACTGGAACTCCAATAGCTTTAGTTATTAAAAACGCAGATGCCCGCAGCAAAGATTATTCTAATATTGAAGACTCTTTCCGCCCGGGTCATGCTGACTATTCATATTGGCATAAGTATGGTCATCGTGACCCTCGAGGTGGCGGACGATCCTCAGCCCGTCTTACTGCACCTACTGTGGCGGCTGGCGCAGTTGCTAAGCTTTGGCTAAAACAACAGTATGGAACTCTTATCAGAGGCTACATGAGTCAACTAGGCCCAATCAAGATACCTTTTGTATCTTGGGAACATGTTTCTCAAAATGCATTTTTTGCAGCAAACAACAATGTAGTTCCGGAGCTGGAAAGCTTTATGGACGAGCTTAGAAGAAAAGGGGATAGTATAGGGGCTAAGCTGAAAGTTGTAGCGGAAAACGTTCCGTCAGGATTGGGGCAACCAATATATGATCGTCTAGATGCTATGCTGGCCCATGCCTTTATGGGGCTCAATGCCGTAAAGGGTGTTTCAATAGGGGCTGGTTTCGATTCCGTGGAGCAGTATGGTTCTGAACACGGTGATGAAATTACGCCCAATGGGTTTACCACTAATAACGCGGGAGGTGTTTTAGGTGGTATATCTACTGGTCAGCCTGTAATAGCATCTGTTGCTATTAAGCCCACCTCAAGTATACGTATAGAAAGAAAGTCTATAAATAAGAAGGGTGAGCCAGTGTTAGTGCAAACATTAGGTCGTCATGACCCCTGTGTTGGCATAAGAGCAACACCAATATTGGAAGCATTAATGGCTTTAGTATTAATTGATTTGGCATTACTTAACAGGGCTCAGTGCTCAAACAAATAGTTATGTTTAACCGCAGGATTATAAACAAAATATTACGCCGCACTATGGTCGGGGGTCTCGCTTTATTTCTAGCGGCATGTGCGAGTGTCCAAACTACTAGTAGTGGTGTTGTCGGTATAGACCGTAAGCAATATATGTCAGGGCTAGTGTCCGGTGAATCTTTATCACTTGAAGCGTCACAACAGTATAGTAGCCTGATGTCTCAGGCTCGCGCACAAGGGGCGCTAGACAACAATCCTGCACAAACAAAGCGTGTTCAAACAATAGCTAGAAACTTAATAAACCATGTGTCTGCATTTAGGCCAGATGCTAGCAGCTGGAAGTGGGAGGTCCATCTGCTTGACAGCAATGAAGTAAATGCATGGTGTATGCCTGGTGGCAAAATGGCTGTCTACACTGGCCTAATTAATGCCATTAAACCCACAGACGATGAGCTTGCCGCAGTTATAGGTCATGAAATAGCACACGCTTTGCGGGAGCACTCTCGTGAGCAGGTTTCACAACAAATGGCAGCAGGTATAGGCCTATCTGTTCTGGCCGCTATCACCGGTAGCAGTGCAACCGCAGATCTAGGCGCACAGTTAAATGAGGTTATGTTTGCCTTGCCCAACAGTCGATCCCATGAGGCTGAGGCTGATCGTATTGGAGTTGAGTTGGCGGCTAGAGCCGGATACGATCCCAGAGCGGCTTTGACATTATGGAAGAAAATGGAGGCTCTTGGTGGATCTAGACCTCCGGAGCTGTTGTCCACCCACCCGTCTCCGGCAAGCCGTATGTCTGAAATAAGTGCTGCTGCAGAAAGGGTTATGCCGATTTATAAGCAAGCGGTAAAGCGATAGTAACTAGTTGGTATATAGAGTTTAGGTAATTATATTTTTAAAGATATTTAGGTTATGGCAAAAACACTTTATGACAAGCTTTGGGAGGCTCATGTTATTGATGAGCAGCCAGATGGTACATGTCTTTTATATATAGATCGTCATTTGGTTCACGAGGTTACAAGTCCCCAAGCATTTGAAGGGCTAGAGATGGCTGGACGCAAGCCATGGAGAATTAGCGCCAACTTAGCTGTATCGGACCATAATGTCCCTACCACTAATCGTAGTGAAGGAATTGATGATCCTGTGTCTAGACTTCAAGTCGATACTCTGGACAAGAACTGTGATAAGTACGGTATAACCCAGTTCAAAATGAACGACTTACGTCAGGGAATAGTACATATAATAGGTCCCGAGCAAGGTGCTACTCTACCTGGCATGACAGTAGTTTGCGGTGATTCCCATACTAGTACGCATGGCGCCATGGGAGCGTTGGCTTTTGGAATAGGAACATCTGAGGTTGAACACGTTCTTGCTACTCAAACCCTATATATGAAAAAGAATAAAAACATGCTTATTAGGGTGGAAGGCAAGCTACCTTTAGGGTGTACAGCCAAAGATCTAATCCTTTATATCATTGGCGAAATAGGTACAGCAGGCGGTACTGGCTATGCAATAGAGTTTGGTGGTAGCACTATACGCGCTCTATCAATGGAAGGTCGAATGACGGTGTGTAATATGGCTATAGAAGCTGGTGCACGCTCCGGTATGGTAGCCGTTGATACTAAAACTATAGAGTATTTCCGTGGTCGACCGTATGCTCCAAAAGGTGAGTTGTGGGATCAGGCCGTTAAATATTGGCAAACACTTCATAGTGACGAAAATGCCTATTTCGATCGAGTAATAGAGATTGACGCCAGCAAGGTCGTGCCTCAGGTTAGTTGGGGTACGTCTCCCGAAATGGTTTTACCAATCGATGCTCGTATCCCAGATCCCGATAAAGAAAAAGATGAGACTAAGCGTGCGAGCATTGAAAGAGCGCTGGAGTACATGGGCTTAACTCCTAATATGCCAATGAGTGATATTAAGATTGACAAGGTTTTTATTGGATCTTGTACAAATGCAAGAATTGAAGATCTAA
>JAJYRX010000123.1 GCA_021793875.1 Pseudomonadota bacterium | reverse complement strand
TGCCTTTTGTGGGCGGTTTAGGGAGCGTTATCGGTTCTTATCTGGGTACAGGTTTTGTTTTGCTTACCCCAATAGCATTAACAAACCTAGTTGTTTACCTCAATAAGCTAGGTTGGTTGTCAGCTTCAACTAACATGCTTTCACATATACCCCTTATGATATACGGTGCATTAATAATAGGGTTCTTGCTTATCGAGCCGTTAGGCTTGGGCAAAATCTACGACAACATACGTAAATATTTATTGGTTTGGCCATTCCGTCATTCCAGTCTTTGAATAACAAATAGCCTTAAATATCGGAGGACACAAATTATGAAGAGGTTTTTTAAAAAGGTAGCGGTTGCTGCAGCTGTTGCTACGGCTATTAGTGCTAGCCCTGTGTTAGCGCAAGATACCATTAAATATGCCACCCCTATGGACTTTACTGCTGTCTATACTTTCCTTACTGACGAATATAGTCAAGGGCAGCAAGACTATGTAACCCTAATAAATGAAAATGGCGGCATAGATGGTATACCGGTTGAGATTAGCGTCTCAGACACAGGTAACCAGCCTCAACGCGGTATAGAAGCATATAACCGTGCAAAAAATGATGGGGCAATTCTAATGGATTTCTTAAGTACACCAGTGGCCAGGGCTATGGTTAACAGGGTGCTTGAAGATAAAATTCCAATGATTACAGCATTGCACGGAAGAGGGGATGCTAGTGACGGGGAAACCTTTCCATATGTATTCCCAATTATGGCTACATATTGGTCACAGGCCGCCAATCTTATAAGCTTTATGCATGAAGAAGAGGGTGGTCTCGAAGGCAAAAAAGTGGCGCATGTGTTTATTGACTCTCCCTTTGGTCGAGAGCCTATTCCTGTATTGAATAAACTTGCAGAGAAAATCGGATTCGAACTAAAAACTTTTCCTTATGCCAGCCCTGGTAACGAGCAGTCATCAACATGGTCTGAAGTGCGACGCTATCGTCCCGACTTTGTCATTATTTGGGGTGCAGGCGGAGCGCAAGCCGTTTCAGTGCGCGATGGTATACGCAACGGTATTAAACCGGAGCAAATACACTCGGTTGTTTGGCTAGCTGAGGCCGATATGGAATCGGTTGGTGTAGATGTAGCTAAGGGAGTACGTAAGTTTCAAACAACAGAAAGTGGTGCTGACGCTCCTGTAATACAGCGTATTATTAAAGAGGTCATAGAGCCTGGTAAGGGTGCTGGCGACAAGAAAAATGTTGGACGAACCTATTACAACATTGGTGTTGCAACTATGGCTATATCGCTTGAAGCCGCACGTTTGGCAGTAGAAGAGTTTGGTAGCCCGCTAGATGGTGAAAAGTTAGCCAAAGGCTTTGAAATGATTAAAGACTTCGACGCAGATGGTCTAATACCTCCAGTAACTATAAGCTCCAAAGACCACCAAGGTGGTGGGGCCGGACGTGTAGCAGAGTGGGATGGTGAAAAATGGGCACCAATTAGCGACTGGAGTGCACCATATAGCGACATAGTTTGGGAAGAAATCCGCGCTGAAGCAGCGGCATTTAAAGAGAGCAACGAGTAATGCTGAAACTGGAAAACGTCGAAGTTGTTTATGACAAGGTTTTCCTTGCGATACGTGGCGTGTCGCTGACTGTCGAGCAGGGCTCAATGGTAGCCTTGCTCGGCTCCAATGGCGCTGGTAAAAGCACTACATTGAAGTCAATTAGTGGCTTGCTAGCGCCTGAGCGTGGTGAAGTAACCCGTGGCCATATAGAGTTTCAGGGCCAGAATATTTTGCCATATGGAGCTGCCCAGCGAGTTGGTATGGGGCTTGTCCACGTGATGGAAGGCCGCCGTATATTTGGTCACCTCACGCCAGACGACAACCTTGTAGCGGCCTATAAAACTGGTGGTTCACGTGCTCGTTTGAACGAGCTTCGTGATATGGTTTATTCATTTTTCCCCAGACTAACTGAGTTTGCAAGAACTAAAGCAGGCTATTTGTCTGGCGGTGAGCAGCAAATGCTGGCTATAGGTCGTGCGCTTATGACAGAGCCTGATTTGTTAATGCTTGACGAGCCTAGTCTAGGCTTGTCTCCCCGATTAGTACAAGAAATCTTTGGAATAATCCGGCATATAAATCAGGAAACTAAAACTAGCATATTGTTGGTAGAGCAAAATGCTACCGCTGCCCTAGAGGTGGTTGACCATGCCTATCTAATAGAGAATGGTCAAATTGTCATGAATGGGCCAAGTCACGTCTTGAAAGAGAACCCTGATGTGCAGGAGTTTTATTTGGGTGATAGTGGCAAGGTTGATTATCACAACGTAAAACATTACCGTAGACGCAAACGCTGGTTGGCTTAATTAACCAGCTTATATATTTTTTTAAAAAGCCGATGCCAGCGCAATTTGTGCTGTATCATCGGCTTTTTTATTTTTAAGTATTAGTCATTAGCTTATTGATATTTATGCGTTGACGGTTATAAGCACTCGTAAGTACCATTGTTTCAGGCATATAAATTTTGTTTCTGGAGTTTGTCATGTATACATCTAACAGACCTAGACCTACAGTATCTAGGTTTAAGTCCATACTTGCAGCTATATCGGTTAGCGTAGTAGGCTTAATAAGCTGGACCCCATTAGTTTCAACAGCTAGTGAAAAAGATGGCAGTGCTGAAGCAACGCACGGTGGAACATTAAATTGGATTGTTACTCCCGAACCAGCGTCTGTTATTCCATTAACCACAACGGCGGGCACAAATGCAGAGCTAGGGCCTAAAATTGTTGAAGGTCTTTTAACCTATGATGATGAACTCAATCCATTGCCATTGCTAGCTACTGATTGGGACATCAGTGATGATGGTTTGCAGTACACTTTCAGACTCAGGAAAGGTGTTAAGTGGCATGATGGTGCCAACTTCACCTCCGAAGACGTGGCATTTTCCCTAATGACTCTTAAAGAAGTTCACCCAAGAGGACGGGCTATTTTTGCTAATGTTTCTGAAGTTAAGACACCAGACGAACACACAGCAGTGGTTGTGTTGTCAAAGCCGGCCCCATATTTGATAACCGCATTGGCTGGTGCAGAGTCCCCCATTGTCCCTAAACATTTATATGAAAATACCGATATAGTCGCTAATAAATATAACAGCGCACCTATAGGAACTGGCCCCTTTGTGTTTAAAGAATGGGTTAAGGGAAGTCATATGGTGTTAGAACGTAATCCAGAATATTGGGATCAACCTAAACCATATCTAGATAAAATTATTGTTAGATTCATGCCCGATGCCGTAGCACGAGCAGCTGCACTGGAATCAGGGAGTGCAGATTTGGCTGGCCAGGCAATACCCTTATCCGATGTAAAGCGCTTCTCCGAGATGCCTCATTTGCGTGTAGACACAATTAACTGGCCTTACATTAGTGTTCATCAGCAAATGATATTTAATTTGGATACTCCTGAGCTTCAAGATATTAAAGTGCGTAAAGCTATTGCACACGCCATAGATGTTGATGCGCTGAATAAGGTTGTTTGGTACGGATACGGCACTCCATCAGCAGCTGCAATTGGAAAGGCTAGCGTAAAGTATCATAATAGCGACATAAAATACTTGCCTTTAGATTTAGAGCAAGCAAAAAGTCTACTTGATGAGGCTGGCCTGAAGCCTGATGCAAATGGCAAAAGGCTAACTTTAAGGCTTTTATATAACCCGTTCCAGGAACGTCGAGCAGCTGATTTTGTTCGTCAATCTTTAGGTCGTATAGGAATAGATGCGGTTATAGAAAATTATGACTTTGCTACATACGTAACAAAAGCCTATACCGACAGGGATTTTGATATAACTCTTGAAGCGCTAGCTAATATATTTGACCCAACAGTTGGTGTACAGCGTGTGTTTTGGTCAAAGAATTTTCAGGTTGGTCTACCATTCTCTAATGCTGCTCATTACGTAAACCCCGAAGCAGATCGCTTGCTTGAAGCTGCTGCGGTCGAGGTTGATGAGGAAAAAAGACGTCAACAGTTTTTAGACCTTCAGAAGGTTATTAATGACGACCTTCCATCAATAGAATTTGGTGCTAACCCACAAATAACAGTTGTTGCAAACAAGGTTGTTGACTACGCACCAACTGGTGAAGGCTTAAGAGGAAGTTTCTCCGATTTATACCTTAAAGAAGATCATTAATCATAAAAGCATACGCGCAGCGCATATGGTTTCGTTTTAAACCAATCGCTGTGCGTGTACGTATAATTAATAAATGAACAGTGTTATTATACGCTTGCATGGATCCCTAATTAAAGGCCTATGGCAGGCTATCCCAACGGTGTTAGGAATAGTAGTAATAAACTTTTTATTACTGCAATTGTTACCTGGTGATGCCGTAGATGTGCTTGCCGCAGAGGCTGGTTCTGCCACGCAAGAAACCTTGCAGAGCCTAAGGGCTCATTTTGGATTAGATGTGTCTGTAGCCCAGCAACTGCTGAACTACATAAGTAATCTATCGCATTTCAATTTGGGCATTTCTCCCCGTCATAACATGCCGGTGACTACTTTAATAGGAGCTCGTTTTATAAGCACTTTAGTGCTAATGACAACAGCTCTATCCATAGCTCTACTGATAGGTATATTGACCGGTGCCATTATGGCTTTCTGGTCAGGCAAGTGGCCAGATAGGATTTTGTCGGTACTTGTATTAGTACTTTATTCGACACCTAGTTTCTGGCTAGGCCTAATGGCTATTGTTCTGTTCTCAGTTAAGCTAGGATGGCTCCCGTCTGGTGGGAATATAACCATAGGTTCAGGCTTAGAAGGTTGGTCTTATTTTGTTGATATGGGGCGTCATCTTGTATTGCCAGCGTTAGCTATGGCCGGCTTTTTTGTTGCCATATTTTCCCGTCTTACGCGGTCTTCTATGCTAGAAGTAAGCCGTATGGAGATCGG
>JAJYRX010000122.1 GCA_021793875.1 Pseudomonadota bacterium | reverse complement strand
GAACGTTATTATGCTGCAGGTAATGTAATCAGACTAGAACAAAACTACCGGTCGTGCGGTCATATTCTTGATGCCGCAAATGCTCTAATAGAACATAATACTGGTAGACTGGGGAAAAACCTTTGGACTGATCAAGGACATGGTGAGCCGATAGGAATAGTGGAGCAAGACACCGACACATTAGAGGCTCAATGGGTGACCGAAAAGGTACAAGAGCTTATATATAACGGAGTTGCGCGTGATGAAATAGCAATACTATATCGTAGTAATGCGCAGTCAAGAGCAATAGAACATACCTTATTTTCATCCGGTATACCTTATAAGGTATATGGCGGCTTAAGGTTCTTTGAACGTCAGGAAGTTAAGCATGCGCTAGCATATATGCGCTTAATACACAATCCCCATGATGATACTGCCTGGCTTAGGGTCTCTAATTTTCCTACTCGAGGTATTGGCTTAAAAACTACTGAGATACTGGGGGAATTGGCCAAAGAGCATAATACAAGCCTATACGGTGCGGTTGCCTTTATGAGTGGTAGGTCTGCATCAAACCTTATTTCTTTTATAAACCTTATACAAACATTGAACGGTGAAGCGCAGCACTTGTCATTGCCAGATCTTGTTAAGTCAGTTATTCAAATTAGCGGATTAGAAGAGCACTATAAAAAAATCAAAGATGGATCTGACAGATTGGATAACCTTAACGAATTAGTGAGTGCTGCAGCGGCTTTTGTATTGCAGGAAGGGTGGGAAGACCTGCCGGCAGGTAGGCTTATTGATGACAATGAATCCGCGTTATCTCCACTTGCGTCTTTTCTGTCTCATGCTTCATTAGAAGCCGGTGATAATCAGGCACAAACTGGGGAGAATGCAGTTCAATTAATGACGGTTCACTCAGCTAAAGGTCTTGAGTTTGATAATGTTTTTATAACAGGACTTGAGGATGGGCTGTTTCCACACGAGCAAAGCTTAAACGATGTCGATGGACTTGAGGAAGAGCGTCGCTTAATGTATGTGGCTATAACGCGAGCTCGTAAAAAACTTTATATAACGTTGGCTAGAAGCCGTATGCTTCATGGTAAAACTCGATATGTTACACGATCTCAATTTCTTGCCGAAATACCAGATCAGCATGTAGTTTGGCTAACTCCAAAAGACAATCATTTTTATACGGATAACAGTCAGGCGTGGAAAGGGGCTTTTAGACGAGGTGGTAGTGCATTTAATAGTAACGTTTCGTCTGTGCCTTTAAGAGGACGATCTGCTACTAGTAGCGTAAGTGTAAGTGGCAATAACTATAGAGTAGGACAGGGTGTAAAGCACGCTAGGTTTGGTGAGGGAACCGTTCTTAGCATAAGCGGCAATGGTGAAGATGCCCAGGCAAAAATACACTTCAAAGAAGTTGGTACTAAAACCCTAGCGTTAGGCATAGCCAAACTGGACGTAATAGCAGGCTGATAGCTTTAAACCTTAGCTTACAGGCCATATATACAATAATGTAGGCACACTAACCAGCACCACAATTATTGCGAGCGGTAAACCCAAGGGCCAGTAGTCTGTAAACCTGAAACCCGCTGGTCCCATAATAAGAGTATTGTTTTGATGTCCTATTGGTGTCATAAAAGCACATGAGGACGCTATTGCTACAGCCATTAAGAATGGATCGGAGTTAATACCAAGATGCCCCGCGGCACCTATAGCTACTGGACTCATTATGGCGGCGGTAGCAGCGTTATTAACAACGTCTGTCATTAGCATGGTAAGAATTAATATAAGCACCAATGCAACAGTTGAGTTACCTTGAGCAACATATTCAAGTAATCCGTTAGCTATTAGATTTGCTGCCCCAGTGCTCTCCATGGCTTGTGCTACTGGCAGCAGGGCACCTAAAAGTACTATAACTGGCCAATCTATTGAGCTATATATTCGTCGTAAGGGAAGTACTCTGGTAACCATTACCAAAAGCACACCCAAGGAAAAACTGACAGCAGCAGGCATAATATTTAATGCAGCTAAAGAGATAGATAGCAACATAATGCTCAAAGATGTAATCATCTTTTTGCGATCTGGACTACGAATGGACCTTGCGGCGAGTGGTGCACAACCAGATGAGCTGGCAAACTCGGTGATTAAATCGTTAGGCCCCTGCATAAGGAGGACGTCCCCATAACGTAACATTGTGCTTCTAACACGACTTTGTATACGTGCACCCTGACGTGATATTGCTAGCAAGTTAACACCAAACCTTTGTCGCATGTTTATATTACGTGCGGTTCTTCCTGACAAGTTTGATCCTGGAAGTACAACAATTTCAACTAGTTCAAAATCTTCAAGGGCAGTAGGTCTTTCTGACTTTTTTTCGTTTTTTGGTTCTTTACCTTCAGGGTTTTCATCACTCGAATTAACAGATTCCTGGAGAGTGGCTTCAGGTTGAGTTTCGCTGGCATTTTGCGTTTTGGTTTTGTCTGTTTCTTCATTTTTCTTTTTGTCTTCGGGGCGAATTTCTTCATGAAACACCAGCCCCAAACTTTGCATAGTATCTGCAAGAGAGTCTGGTTCGGCTTCTATTAATAGTATGTCATCTTCTTGTAGTTTTGTTGCCGGATGCGGTGTTATTAGCCTGATATTATTACGTATCATGCTTATGATTTGAGCATCATCAGAATCCATTGCTGCTTCTGCCTCACGCAGGGTCATACCAATGGCTTTGGAGTCAGTATCTAATCTTGCCTCTGTTATGTATGCAGCGGTATTAAATGAATCTGCACCAGCACGTTCGCGTGACGGCACAATGCGCCACCCAATAATAGAAATAAAAATAATTCCAACCAATGTTATTGCTATACCAACAGGTGTAAAGTCAAACATAGCAAAGCCATAGTCAGGCTGTGTGCGGAAACTTGAAACTATTAGGTTGGAGGGCGTACCAATAAGGGTGGTTGTACCTCCTAGCATGGTGCCAAGGGAAAGTGGTAATAGTATTTTCCCAGGGGATAGCTGCTGGCGGTTTGATATTTGTAAAGCTATTGGCATTAGAAGTGCTAATGCTCCAACATTATTCATAAAGCTAGACAGCAGGGCGCCTAGTGAGGCTAGTGCAGCTATAGATAGTGTTGGCCCTGACTTCGATGGCAAAATACGCTTTGCAAGTACGTCTACTACTCCAGTTTGTTGTAGGGAACCACTTAATATAAGTACGCATGCTACGGTTATAACAGCCGGGTGTGAGAAACCGGCAAATGCTTCTTCGGATGGCACCAAACCAAGAAATACACTTAATAATAAGGCAAACAATGCGACCACATCGTGGCGCCAGCGACCATGTAAAAAAAGTATCAAGGTTATGGTGAGCACACCAATAATAGTTATTTGAGCAAGCACTTGAAACTCCCTAAAGCGCCTCTAGTTGCTCTTGAGTTAGAAGCCATTGCTCCTCAAGATCACGCAACTCTTTTGTGAGAATACCGTGTTCAGTTAGCACAGTTGTGCGTTGTTTAGCATTGTCATCGTCATAAAACTCAGGGCTAGATAGTAGCTGATCTAATTCTTTCAGCCTATCACTGTTTTCCTGCATTTTCTTTTCGATTTTTAATAGTCGCCTTTCAATAGGCCTTTTTTTCTGCGCAAGCTGCTGTCGTATCTGAGCCTCAATTCGACGCTGATCTTTACGACTTAATTTGGTATCTGAGTTGTTTTCGTCAATTGATGGTTTGTTCTCTTTATTTGAAATTTGATTTTCCAACCAATCTTTGTAGTCTTCTATGGAACCTTCAAATTTGTGAATCTTGCCGTTGTGGATAATAAGGAAGCTATCTACTGTTGCGCGCAGCAAGCTTCTATCATGAGATACAAGCAGCATACTACCACCGTATTCTGCCAATGCTGAGGTTAAAGCTTCGCGAGTTTCAATGTCTAGGTGGTTGCTGGGCTCATCCAGCAATAGTAAATTAGGTTTGTTCCATAGTATGCATGCCAATGCAAGGCGAGCTTTTTCCCCTCCAGACATGGTTTTGATTAATTGCATGGCTGTATCACCACTAAAACCGAAGCTACCCAAGTAGCCCCTGATGGTAGATTCTTTTTCTACACTGGCAATTTTTTGCATTTCTTGAATCGGCGTGGATTTTAAATCCAGAATATCAAGTTGATGCTGGGCAAAGTACCCCACCTTTAAGCCTCGGGCGCTGTGTATTGAGCCATTTATAAGGCTTATTTCATTAGCAATGGTTTTTATAAATGAGCTTTTACCGGCTCCATTTATACCAAGCACTCCCACTCGATCACCACCTCTAATGGTTAAACTAACTGAGCTTATGATGCAATGAATATCGTTGTTGATTTTGTACCCTATGTCAGCGTTATCCAGTGTTAACAAGGGGTCTGGTATTGACTCCGGTTCTGGCAGTTGTATTTTTACAAAACGCTCACTACGTAGGGGTGCAAGAGTTTTCATCCTTTCTAAAGCTTTCATTCTGCTTTGGGCTTGGCTGGCCTTGCTTGCTTTTGCCTTGAAACGATCAATAAAGGCTTGTATTCGTGCTATTTCATTTTGTTGACGTGACCACTCTGACTGCTGTTGAGCTAGACGTTCGGCACGCTGAGTAACAAAGTTTTGATAATTGCCTTTGTACTTAATTAATTTAGTATTATCAAAATGAAGGATATGCTGACTAATACTATCCAGAAACTCGGTGTCATGTGAAATTGTTAGAACAGTCCCCTGGTAACTAGATATCCACTTTTCAAGCCATAACATTGCATCTAGATCAAGGTGGTTGGTAGGCTCGTCAAGTAACAGTAGATCGGATGGTGCCATTAGGGCTCGTGCTAGTGCTAGCCTCATTTGCCATCCGCCAGAAAACTCATTTACTGGCTTATCCCATTCATTTTTTAAGAACCCTAATCCTGCTAATAATTGCAGA
>JAJYRX010000121.1 GCA_021793875.1 Pseudomonadota bacterium | reverse complement strand
GATCTGCATCTAGCGCTATACCTAAACCTGTTGCACCCCCTCCTATAATAATTACATCGACTGCATTCGTATCAGCAAGTCGTTCTAAAACCTTTGAACGAGTAGTTAGCTGTGGTATTGGTGAAGCACTCATAAATGACTCTAATATTAGATAAACGTACTTGTTGTACGCGAGCATGATAGTTAAACTTCATGCGTTAACCCTCAGGTACAGATATGACCTATATATTAGCTCTGGATCAGGGCACATCGAGCTCAAGAAGCATTATCTTTAACCGTCAGGGCAGAATTATCTCGGTAGCCCAGCAAGAGTTTGAGCAAATTTACCCTAAGCCAGGATGGGTTGAACATAACCCAATGGAAATATGGCATTCTCAACTTCGTACGGCTAATCTAGCTATAGAGAAAGCCGGCGTATCTGTTAAAGACATTGCTGCAATAGGAATTACCAATCAGCGCGAAACCACTATTCTTTGGAACCGCGAAACTGGTGAACCTGTACATAATGCCATTGTATGGCAAGATCGGCGCACAAATGACATATGCAAGAAATTGCGTGCACAGGGTTTAGAGCCATACATTAACCAAACCACAGGCTTACGTTTAGATCCATATTTTTCTGCTACAAAAATTAAATGGATACTAGAAACCAACCATGTTGCACGGCGGCTTGCAAACGAAGGAAAATTGGCGTTTGGCACCGTAGATTCCTGGCTGATCTGGCAACTAAGCAATGGAGATAGTCACGTAACCGATGTAAGCAATGCGTCTAGGACAATGCTTTTTAATCTTAAGGAAAGCAGCTGGGACACACGCTTGCTTGAAAGCTTAGGTATACCAGCAAACATAATGCCCAAGGTTCTTCCATCTGCAGCTGATTTTGCAATGACGCACAAAAACCTTTTTGGGAAACAGCTGCCAGTTTGTGGTGTGGCTGGTGATCAGCAAAGCGCATTATTCGGACAGGCTTGCTTTAAGCCAGGTATGGCTAAAAACACTTACGGCACTGGCTGTTTCATGCTTATGAACACTGGCAGCAGTTCAGAACCATCAGAACATGGGTTATTAAACACACATTGCGCACAGGCTACAAACACTACTTCATACGCAATTGAGGGAAGCGTATTTGTTGGTGGTGCGGTAGTCCAGTGGTTACGTGACGGCCTTAATGCCATTAACCATAGCAGCGAAGTTGAAGCATTAGCACGCAGTGTTAGTGATAGTGGGGGGGTATGTCTAGTTCCCGCATTTACTGGTTTAGGAGCGCCGTGGTGGAAGCCAGATGCCAGAGGCACAATAACCGGTATTACTAGAGGCACAACAATTGCACATATAGCCAGAGCCGCTCTTGAAAGCATAGCCTTCCAATCTGCATCAGTGTTGCAAGCAATGAGTCAAGAAGCAATAAAATCCAACGGCTCTCCCCTTATGGAATTAAGAGTCGATGGTGGGGCCGCTGCCAACAACTTTCTTATGCAGTTTCAAGCTGACATACTTGGCATACCAGTTATCAGGCCCTCCAACATTGAAACCACTGCTTTAGGAGCTGCCTGGCTTGCTGGTATAGGGGCTGGCATATATAAAGATTTGGACGAACTGGAGCAGTACTGGGTACAAGACCGCATTTTTAGCCCCTCCATGCCATATGATCAGGCTCAGGAAATGTTTGAAAAATGGGAACATGCGGTTAATCAGACAACTCTTGATAAGGCTTAAATATGATACAGAAAGTAGTACTGGCAATTACCCTGTTTTTAGTAATACTGGTAGCACTTACGTTTGGTGAGAATGTAGCTTCCCAGCTGTTTGCCTGGATACGTCACGTAACCGGCATTGTTATATACAGTTTTTCAGACATATTTAATATAGTGTGGGCGTATTTGTTAGTGAATAAAGCCAAAGTTTTATTGGCGGCAATAATAACAATACCTGCAACCATATGGGTACTGCGCAGTCAAGGAGATCAGCTAAAGAAGCCTACTAATAATAGAAAAATAGCTATTATTTTGGCGCTTTTTCTAGGATGGCTAGGAGCACACCGGTTTTATCTAGGTCAAATAGGTTGGGGGCTGTTTTTTCTCATATTGCTTTATTTTATTGCACCTATTGCTGTAATAGCTGGTCTTATAGACGCCGTACGATACATGTTTATGAGTGAAGATGACTTCCCTGCCACCCTGTAATTTAATGAAATACACTATATTGGACCTTGCTCCTGGATCTAGCCAATTTGCAGCTAGAATCGATGAAGAGCTTATGCATTATGTTGTATGTAAAGGCCCGGCAGCAGCCATATGGGAAATGCCAAAAGGATTGGTTGTGCCACGCACATACAAAAACTCCAAAACCTTTAATAAGGCACTCGATGTAATGCATAAAAAAGGCTGGCCCGTCCATATTAGACACTCAGGTGGAGGCGTAGTGCCACAAGGACCAGGCATATTAAACTTAAGTATGGCATATGCTGTTAATGGGCTTCCTTTAGATAACTCCACCAATGCTTACACCCAAATATGTGATGTTATATCGAAGTCGTTATCCAAATTCGGTTTATATACATGGCCTGCTGCTGTTGAAGGGTCTTTCTGTGACGGAAGGTTTAACCTAGCCTGTAATTTTAATGGTCAGGCACGAAAAATTGCTGGCACGGCACAACTATGGCGCAGAATAAGCCACCCCACAAATGGATATACCGTACAAGTGGTGCTTGTTCATGCACTACTTTTGGTTGAATGCTGTATTCAAGAAATTACTAACCAGGCAAACTGCCTGGAAGAGCTGCTGGGTAATAGTCGTAGATACAAGGAAGATAGCGCGGTTTCTGTACAGCAGTTAATTACTAATAAACACTTAATAAATCGAAGCTTAAGCGAAGCTATATCGCAAGAGTTGCGACATACCATTTCTAGGATTCATGCTGTAGAAACAGAAGTGCACTAGCTACATTAGGTTGCAAACTATTTTTACCCATGCGGTTTACAAGACCCATGCGGTGCAGCTTACGGGTAACCACCTGGTTTGCCTCTACCATAATAACTTTTATATTGCGATTGCTAAGGTCAGCGACAACGTCCTCTAGTGTTTGTAGTCCAGTTGCATCCATAAATGGCACCCAACGCAATCGTATTATTACTGCCCTAGGGTCAGGAGCATTTTGCATAGCTTTTTGTAGTGCCTCTACACCAGCGAAAAAAAACGGCCCCTCCAAGCTATATATTGCAACACCTTCTGGTATGCTTGCTGGAGCCCCATCACCTAACTCTAACTGTATGTCTGACAAGTTCTGAGACCTTACTACCACACTTTCTGACATACGCTTCATAAAGTGCAGCATTGCTAGCACAACTCCAATATTCACAGCAACAACCAGGTCGGCGAAAACAGTAAGCAAAAATGTGACTGCAAGTATTACTACATCTGCACGGGGTGCTCTTTTGACCATACGTGCAACACGACGAACGTCACTCATATTCCAAGCAACGACAAATAATATGGCAGCTAGCGTTGCTAGTGGAATATTAGAAGCAAGTGGTGCTAACAACACAAGAATCAAGGCAAGGACTACTGCGTGCACTATGCCTGCTAACGGGCTGTTACCACCATTACGGATATTAGTTGCGGTACGTGCTATAGCGCCTGTTGCCGCAATACCGCCAAACATAGGGGCTAATATATTCGCCAACCCCTGACCAACTAGCTCTTGGTTAGAGTTATGCCTTGTACCAGCCATTGAATCTGCCACCACCGCAGACAATAGAGACTCTATTGCACCCAGCATGGCTATTGCAAACGCTGGGCCCACTAGGCTTACCATACGGCTCATTGATATATCTGGCATAGCAAATGAAGGCAAACCAGAAGGAAGGCTTCCAAAAGTACTTCCTATGGTAGCCACGCTATCAAATTTAGCCATGGCCTGTATAAAGGTTACAACTAGCAAGGCAACCAAAGGGCCAGGCACACGGCTCATTTTTGGTATGCGATTAGAAAATAAAACTAGAATTAGTGATAGCAGGGCAAGAAAGGTTGTAGCAAGATCTAGTTGAGGAAAAACTTTTAATAAACTCCATACCTGCTGATGGAAGTGACCATGGGCCACCTTGGGAAGGCCGAAGAAATCGGCCCACTGACCTACCCAAATGATTACACCAATACCAGCTGTAAACCCAACGATTACGGGAGCAGGAATAAACTTTAATATTATTCCTAAACGTGCTGCACCAAATAAAAATAATATTATGCCAGCCATTAAGGTAGCAATTTGCAGGCCATCTACACCATGCTCGGCTACTATTCCGGATAGTATTACTATAAACGCGCCCGTGGGACCCGCAATTTGAATTCGGCTACCACCGAATATGGAAACAACTAGGCCGGCAACTATAGCGGTATACAACCCCTGCTCTGGCTTTACTCCAGATGCTATGGCAAATGCCATTGCTAGAGGCAAGGCTACTATGCCCACAACAACACCGGCTGCGATATTACGCAGCCAGTATTTACGCGCAAACAAGCCGGCGCGATACGATTCAATAAGTGCGAACATGTAACGTATTATACGAAACCAATACTGAATGCCGTGAAACCACTAAGATAATTTTTTACGTACACTTAAAAGTCTAAGACTATTTGCTATGACAATTAAGCTTGCCCCCACATCAGCAAAAACTGCCATCCACATAGTAGCAACACCAAAAAGAGTAGCCACAAGAAATATGGCCTTAATACCCAGAGCACAGGAAATGTTTTGTCTAAGTACATTGTTAGTTCGTTGTGACAGGCTTATAAAATAAGGCAGTTTGCGCAAGTCGTCGTCCATTAGAGCAACATCAGCCGTTTCTATTGCTGTATCAGTGCCCATGGCTCCCATGGCAAAACCTATATCCGATTGCGCCAATGCAGGAGCATCATTGATTCCATCACCTGCCATTCCCGTAACACCC
>JAJYRX010000120.1 GCA_021793875.1 Pseudomonadota bacterium | reverse complement strand
AAATCTAGACTTATACCCCCGTTGATAGCAAGCAGGTGCCCTTCTAGAGACGAGCCTGCTCCGTACGCAATTAAAGGTACATTATTTTCATTACATTTTTTTGCCAGCCATGCTACATCGTCAGTGGTGTTTGCAAACACCACAGCATCTGGGAGCATGGGAGGAAACGGAGACTCATCTCGCCCATGATGCTCACGAACAGAATCAGAGATACTAAACTGATCACCAAAGTAATCTGCTAATTCCTGTAAGAATTGCGGGCTTGGACTACGACGTTCCTGATTCAACAAATCGGGGGAGTTCATGCTCTTGATTCCTTATGCAGCTTGGGCACATTTTTTTCGTCTTAATTGAACTGCTTTTGATAGACGCTCTAACACTTCAACGGATGTATCCCAATCTATACATCCATCTGTAATACTTTGACCATAAGTTAAAGGTTTGCCGGGGGTGAGATCTTGCCTGCCACCCACTATGTTGCTTTCTATCATTACACCAAATATGCGCATATCACCAGACTCTAGCTGTGTGGAAATATCTTCAACAACCTCGGGCTGACGAGTGTAGTCTTTGTTGCTGTTTGCATGACTGCAATCTATCATGATGCGCGGGCTAATTCCACTTGCCTCTAAGGCTTCAGCAGTACTTTGAACATCTTGGGATGAATAGTTAGGCTGCGTACCGCCACGCAATATAACATGACAGTCTTCGTTACCCTTGGTAGATACAATTGCTGAATGACCACCCTTAGTTACAGATAAAAAGTGGTGCGGACGTGATGCAGCCTGTATTGCGTCAACTGCTATACGCACACTACCGCTTGTGCCATTTTTAAACCCTACAGGACAGGACAGACCTGATGCCAGTTCTCTATGAACCTGACTCTCGGTGGTTCTTGCCCCAATGGCTCCCCAGGATACTAGGTCTGCAATGTATTGTGGAGTAATCATATCAAGATACTCGCAACCAGCAGGAAGACCAAGCTCATTGACCTCGATAAGAAGCTCACGCGCTATGCGAAGACCCTGGTTAATATTAAAGCTACCATCTAGATCTGGGTCATTAATTAGCCCTTTCCAGCCTACTGTTGTGCGTGGTTTTTCAAAATACACACGCATCACAATTTCCAAATCATCTTTAAAAGTATCGCGCATTTTGCTAAGCCTGCGCGCGTAATCCATGGCTGCCTCTGGGTTATGTATAGAACATGGCCCTATGACAACCACAAGACGATCGTCCTCTCCATATAGAACATTGTGTATAGCCTTCCTAGTCTGATAGACAGTTTTTGAAATTTCAGGCGAACATGGAAATTCGCGCATAACATGGGCCGGTGGGCTCAACTCTTTAATTTCGCGGATTCTGAGATCATCTGTATTATGTGCCACAACTATTTCTCCTGTTTTTAGAGCCGCCCGGCGGAAACAAAAAAAGCCGCCTTGCTTAGCTGGCGGCTTTTAGGGTTACCTGTTTTACTTATTTACCAGAAGCCCTTTCCTCCACCAGCGGTGTAGAAAATGCAAAAAAGTAAAAGTAGAAAACAGATTGCAAAGATTTCATATCCGTTCGATATTACCACAAATCATTCTATATGTAATGCAATCTCAAACAGAGTAAACCCTTAATTAATAAAAAACATATCAAAAAACATAGCATTCATTTGAGTTCTAATCATTTTATGGTGTATTATTTTTTTAGAAATAATTTCAGATGAAATTAAAATCACAGTTTTGCAAATATAAAAGGATATATAAATGAGACATACGGGAAAGGCCTTATTAACCGCAGCATCATTTGCAGCAGTTACAGCTATGTCCGTTAGTATGGCGCAGGCGGCCAGCCTAGACGACATTAAAGAGAAAGGTGTTGTTCGCATCGCAATAGCCAATGAAATACCGTATGGCTATTCAGATATGGATGGGGAAGCTAAGGGAGCTGGTCCAGATGTTGCCAAACACATTATGAAAGAACTTGGCATAGATGAAATCGAATGGGTTACAACCAACTTTGGTTCTTTAATACCAGGCCTACAAGCTGACAGATTCGACATGGTTGCAGCTGAAATGGCGATATTGCCCCAGCGCTGTGAGCAGATTATTTATTCCGAGCCAAACAGCTCATATGGTGAGGGCTTACTAGTAGCCAAAGACAACCCCAACGATCTGCATACATATGAAGACTTTGTCGACTCCGATCAAAAAGTAGCAATTATGGCCGGCGCAGACCAGCTCGAAATGCTACAAGAACTTGGGGTAGATGAGTCTCGCATGGTTACCATATCAAACAATGCGGACGCAATCTCTACTGTATCCACTGGCCGGGCTGCGGCTTATGCAGCTACCAGTCTAACGGTAGGTGAGTTAGCAGCCAAAAGCGATAAAGTGGAAGCAGCCAGCAACTTTGAAGACCCCGTAATTGGTGGTGAAACAGTCAGAAGCTGGGGTGGATTTGCCTTTGCACAAGGATCAGAAGACCTGCGCGATGCGGTTAATGAAAAACTTGCTGAGTTCAAGAAAACTGATGAATGGCAAGAAGTATTAGAGGGGTATGGGTTTAGTGACGCTGACACCCGTGAGTCATTTAATAAATCTACAGAGCAGCTTTGCGCTGGATAATAACAAATGGACTGGCTTAGTTACAGCGCACCCCTGCTAAGGGGTGCGTGGGTAACCGTACAACTTACGATTTACTCAACCATCTTAGGCGCTTTTTTCGCCTTTGCCTTTGGAATTGGCAAAACATCCAATAATTGGATAACAAAAGGTATTTCTATCGCTTTCATAGAAGTGTTCAGAGGTACTTCACTATTAGTACAGCTATTTTGGCTGTACTTCGCTCTACCCGTATTTGGCCAGCTTATAGGCGTTGACTTGCGTCTTAATGCTGTGTTGGCTGGTACGCTAGCACTAAGCTTAAATATTGGTGCCTATGGTGCCGAAGTGGTTAGAGGTGCCATACAGGCAGTGCCAAAAGCCCAACACGAGGCAGCCTTAGCACTAGACTTCACGCCAAGACAAACTCTTTGGAGGATAGCTTTACCACAGGCTATTCCCGAAATGATGCCCAGTTTCGGCAATCTCGCTATTCAAAACCTTAAAGACACGGCTTTAGTGTCTTTAATTGGGCTTGGCGACCTGGCATTCAGAGCCGAACAGGTACGCAACTTCACCCAGGACAGTACTACTGTGTATACCCTATTGCTATTTATGTATTTCGGTATGGCCTTGGTTCTTACAGGGTTGATGCGCGTGCTAGAGCGATCTGTAGGTAGATGGAGGGGGTCAACCTAATGTTATTCGGTATTGCATGGGACACCTCTAGCCATCTGGCTTTTGCTTACTCCATACTGCCTATATTGTTAAAAGGCATGGTAGTAACAATACAAGCGACTCTATTAGGATTTTTAGTAGCTTCAGTAGTTGGTTTAATTCTTTCTGCACTTAAGTCATCGAGGTACAAAGCTGTATCTTGGCCAGCAAGATTCATAACCGAGTTTATACGCGATACACCTTTACTGGCGCAGCTGTTTTTTCTTTACTATGTACTTCCAGAGTATGGAATTGTACTACCCGCATTCATGACTGGAGCACTCGCTCTTGGTATTCAATACAGCGCTTACACATCTGAGGTGTATAGGGCTGGCATAGAGTCTGTATCTCCTGGTCAGCATGAAGCGGCTAGAGCATTAGACCTATCATCATTAAGAACATTCAATATTGTCGTTATACCTCAAGCCATTCCTAGAATTATCCCGGCATTAGGTAATTACCTGGTGTCAATCATGAAAGATGTTCCAATACTATCGGTAGTGTCTGTATTGGAAATGCTTAACGTCGCAAAGATAATTGGCGATAGAACGTTCAACTATTTAATTCCGCTATCTATGGTAGGTGGTTTATACCTGGTAATGACTCTAGTTGCAGCATCGCTTGTACGTCATCTTGATAAAAAGCTACCTAAAGACGGAATTCCGCTGAAATGACTGAAACAATTATAAAATTTGATAAAGTAGTTAAAAAATTTGGTGATGTCACCGTGCTAGACCAACTTGACTTTAACGTCAAGAAAGGAGAAAAGGTCACAATCATTGGGCCATCGGGGTCTGGTAAATCTACTGTCTTACGAATACTAATGACCCTGGAGAAAATAAACAGTGGTGTTATACACGTAGCAGGAAAGCCGTTATGGCATGAATATAAAAACGATCAACTAGCACCTGCATCCGAATCACATTTGCGCACTATGCGTAAAGAAATGGGCATGGTGTTTCAGCAATTCAATCTGTTTCCTCACATGACTGTAAGGCGCAATATTACTGAAGCACCCGTACATGTACTTGGCCTATCAAAGAGTAAGGCCAATAAGCGTGCTGATGAATACCTAGAGCTAGTTGGGTTGGCAGATCACGCTGATAAGTTTCCGCGGCAACTATCTGGAGGTCAACAGCAGAGAGTGGCTATAGCTAGAGCTCTTGCAATGCGACCCAATATAATGCTGTTTGATGAACCTACATCGGCACTAGACCCTGAGCTAGTGGGTGAGGTTCTAAATGTTATACAGACTCTGGCCGGAAAACACGACCTTACTATGCTTCTTGTTACACATGAAATGCAGTTTGCCAAAGAAATATCAGACAGGGTATGTTTTTTTGACTCCGGCAAAATTGTAGAGGAAGGATCTCCTGAACAGGTTTTTACTAACCCTCAAAAAGAGCGTACCAAAGAGTTCTTACAAAACTTTCTGGATGCTAAATAATTTTTTCTAGGCCTGGTCGCTATTTTTTTGCACTGAATTTCGAATTAGCTCAGACGAGCTACTTATAACTTTTGCCAAACTACTTTCAATAAGCTCTAGCCCTTTAATCAAAAGGTCTGTTTCTATGGTAAGAGCTGGTTGTAACTTTAGCACCTCATCATTAATACCTGATGTATCTATGAAGATCG
>JAJYRX010000119.1 GCA_021793875.1 Pseudomonadota bacterium | reverse complement strand
CTCCATAGCCCTTCCCGACCGTGTAGTAAAAAATTAAAAACTCTGTTTACATTGTGCATTTGTGTGCCCGAAACTTATGTAACACTGCTAGCTTTATTGCTAGTTGAATTAAATATTGGGTTTACAATTAAATAACATACACCAGCACCCATAACCGCATTCAAGGGAACTATGCCTGGAAGCATGTGGCCACATATAAGCCCAGCTACAACTGAAATCATGGCAGCCCAATTAATTGTTTTAAAATCATCACGTGGAAAGCTGGCATACCTATGCTTTCGTGTGAAATAGTCAACTATAATTATTGCGCCTACGGGTGGAATGGCTGCCGATAAAAACGTTAGCCAGCCAACAAAATTGTTATATAACCAAAGTGCCGTAAGTGTGCCAATAGCACCATTTACCATAGACAAAGCGCGACTTGACCACCCCGTAATATTAGAAAAGCCAAGGCCTGAAGCATATAGTGCGTTATCGTTTGTGGTCCATATGTTTAGGCCTAACACTATTACAGCTGGAATTATCAGGCCCTGTGCAACCATAACATCACTGATATCGGCTTCGCCTACGGCTGCAGCACCAGCCGCACCAAATATGAACATTAAAGAGTTGCCTATGAAGAAAGCTGTCATGGCAATTACAACTGCTGTTTTTGCGCTTCTACCAAAACGGACGAAGTCGGCTGTAAGAGACCCCGCACTTATAAATGACCCAACCACCAAAGCAATTGCGGTGCTAAACCCAAGTGGCGTCTCTGGTACTATAGACTTCATAGCCTCCAGGCCACCCGAATCTGAAACAGCCAGCCATACCGAGTACGACCCTAGCGATAGAATAGCCGGCACAGCAACAGCTGAAAGAGCGGTTAAACCTGCTATTCCAAAGTAAACTGTTATGGTCATTAATGCTCCGGAAACCAGTATTAGCATATTGGTATCCAGACCCGTCGCCTTATTTACCGGAATAGCAAACATAGCGACCCCCACTCCAAACCAGCCTACTTGGGTGCCCCCAAACAATAACGATGGCAGCCAAGACCCTTTTACACCAAACGAATATCTAGCAAGTAGGTGTGTAGATAGGCCTGTTTCAGCACCTATGTAGCCCAAGGCTGACGTATAGATGCCCAACATAAGGTTACCTATAAGAACTGCCAGAAAAAAATCGTTATAACTAAGGCCAGTTCCTAAAGTACCCCCCGTCCACATACTGGCTGAAAAAAATGTGAGGCCAAGCATAACAAAGGATAGAGCGACGGCGCTTTTACGTGCGCTCATTGGAACCCTTTGCTGGCTAAAGTTAGCATCTACAGCTTGCTGTTTCTGATTATTCATATAAAGCCCTGAAGTTAACCCGGATTAATGACCAGCTTGGCATTGTACCGATTAATCATTAACTTCAGTAGCACAGCCTAAATAAACAGATGCGGGAAAATAAATTCAAGCGTATAATTCCATTTTTCCATCAATGGCTACTTCTAGCTATTATCTCTTGCCCGAGTGGTGGAATTGGTAGACGCGTCGGACTCAAAATCCGATCCCGCAAGGGGTGCCGGTTCGATTCCGGCCTCGGGCACCAAAACCCTTACCGCACTTTATATAGCCACTCATCAGTAGAAAATTTTTCGTCTACTAGCCTATCAACCTTATTCCAAACGCTGGCATCAAAATCAACCTTTTTAAGCCCGTGCCTACGCTTAAATGTATTTGTCATACTAGCAATTATTTCGTCGCGCTCAAGGCCCGTTTGACGACGCAATGCGTCAACCCTTTTGACTGCTGACTTGGTGCCTTTATCTGATAGTTTTTCCTTGCCTATTCGTAACACTTGAACCAGCTTCCCCACATCTATGTTGTAAGACATAGTGACATGGTGCAAGATAGCATTTTCTCTATGAGCTTGAGCCGCGCCGGCCAGTTTTCCAATTTCAGAGGCAATATCGTTCAAGGGTTCATACCAAGCTTTTATGCCCAGGTCTGAAAGTGCAGCTAACACAAAAGCATCCATAGCTTCGTAACCCTCGCTAAAGCTCATACCAGCAACAAGAGATTTAGGCGCATAAACTGAATACGTTATTGAGTTTCCGGGCTCAACAAACATTGCGCCCCCTCCTGTTATACGTCTAACTATTTGGACACCTAGATTTGCTGCTGTCGTTGTATCAACTTCATTACGAACCGATTGAAAAGTTCCTATAACAACCGCTGGACTGGCCCAATCCCAAAAACGTAAGGTTGGTGGTCTAATGCCGGCATTTACCTCATCAAGCAATACCTGATCCAGGGCCATATGACGTTGCGGGCTTTGTGGTCCGGTATCAATAAGCTCCCAAGGGTGATCTGTCCACTGGCTGCGATTTATTTGTTCCTGCATGCGACTGCCCTTTGTATTACGGTAACGATGCCATCGACTGTGAGACCATACATTGTTACCTCGGGGTTTATAGAATCCTCTATAGTCTTCTTAATAAATTCCGGTGAACTGTCTATGGGCAACCCTGTAATAGCAGCGTTTAACACATCGAGTGTTTCAGGTGGTTCCATAAAAAAATCACCAGATAAGCTAACTTCTTGTAGACGGCCTTCTATCACCTTAAGATCAATCACCACCAATTTACCGTTTGGTATTTTATACTCGCCATGAAGTAAGTTTGAGTTGTTCATAAAATTACCTTAGAGCTAACATTACTCAGGCCAAATTAACACATTAATTATGACGCAATTACAGGAATCCCTGGAAACAAAACAGGTAAGCATATATTTAGTATCAATAATTGCTGGTTTATTAATAGGTCTGAGCACTGACTCATTCTATACAAGCAGTTTTGGCAAAGCAGTTAATCCTGCTTTGGCAATAATGCTATTTGCTACATTTTTGCAATTGCCAATTATTAACATAAAGAACTCGCTGCGCAACATTGGGTTCATTAGCGCTTTATCAGTAAGCAATTTTATATTTATACCTTTACTAGTAACGGCATTAAGCTTTCTTCTACCTGATAACCCCATGCTGCAATTAGCAGTCCTATTAGTGTTGCTGTCGCCCTGTATAGATTATGTAATTACGTTTACGCACCTTACAAAAGGAAATGCGCGTCTTTTGCTTATTCTTACTCCTTATTTACTTCTTGCCCAAATGATGCTTTTACCAGTGTTTATAAATGCAATCATGGGTGGGCAAGCACATACCCTTATAGAGGCAAAACCTTTTGTCAAAGCATTAATCTGGCTTATTGCTGTACCACTATTACTAGCATTAGTAGTGCAGAAATTGAGTAAAGACAGGGAACGCATCAGCATTGTGGTGCACCGACTGGGAGCTCTTACAGTACCATCTACAGCTGTTGTGCTGTTCCTAGTTGTTGCATCAGTGGCACCACATATTGCCCAGGCAAAAAGCGCTGTATTAACAGCCGCACCAGTTTTTATATTATTTGCGTTATTAGCACCCATTGTTGGCGCATTTACGGCTCGCCTATTTAGTTTAAATAAAGAAAACACCAGGGCAATACAGTTTTCATCGTCGTATAGAAACTCATTGGTTATACTGCCACTTGCTTTAGCTATACCAGGAGGCGTACCATTAATTCCTTCTGTAATACTAACGCAGACCATTACTGAATTATGTTTTTTACCAGTTTACATGTGGTGGGCCAGGCAATAACACAATATGCCATAGAAGCTACAAGGCCTTTTTGCTTAGCATTGCACCAGCAAAAACAATTACAGCTGAAATACTGGTTATGGTTACGAAGCCATATTTTGCAAACACTGGCCCCATGAAGAAAGGCCCCGCAAAAACAGATATGTAAGTTACGGCACTACTTAATCCCATTGCCGCACCACGAGCATCTGCTGCCTTTCTGTTAAGTGAAACCATAAGAGCATTCAATGCTAGCTGATTAAACATGCCCCATGCTACCGCCACTAAAAAAGCAACCCATGTGGCATAAACGGCAAAGTGCCAGCTTGCATAAGTTACTGCTATACCCAACAACACCATACGCATATAAGAGCTACTTATATTAGGGGCTACAAAGCTTAAAATAACGCCAGCAACTCCAAACCCTAACCCATACGCCATAACAAACATACCCGCACCTTGGGCCGACAAGCCAAATGCGTTGCGTAGGCCAGCACCAAAAAATGCAAAGCTGCCGTAAAAGGCGGTCATATAAGAAAGAATAATAAGCAGTAGCAATAAAACCCCTGGTATCTTTAGTGCTTGCAGCGGAGGCACCCTTACCTGACCGGTTGACTGTACTTGCTTTAGTGAAATAAATAAGCATGCTGCCACCAGCATAGACACTACTGCAAGCAGCAAATAGACTATGCGCCACCCAGCATGTTCCGCAACAAATGCCGATACAGGTACTGCTACGACTAAGGAAAATGCCCACCCGGTTAATACAAGACCCAACCTGGCTGATTCGCGCCCCTTCTTAGCTGTTGATACAGCTGTTGCATAGGAGCCCGGCAGCAACACACCAACTGCTATACCTGCTACCGCCTGACCTATGCATAGCCACAACCAATGCAGGCTGGTGGCACAAATTATTAATGCTACAGATAAAAGTAAAGCCGCACTACCCAAAACCCGCCCAGCTGGCTTACTGTCTATAAGACCAGATAGTGTAAGAGCTGAAGCTGCCGTTGCCGCGCCAAATGAGGATATTGACCAAGCAACCTTATACTGGCTTGTACCTAAGCCTGAAGCCACTTCAGATAATATTGGTGTTAATACAAACGAGTTTGAACCTACCAGCAGTACGGCTGCAAGAAGGGCTATAACTTCAAGTTTTTTATCCATACAAGGAAAATTCTCAATAATATCTTACTACAACATATAATGCCGATCTTGTGCCAAGCATTGTGTAATGGAGTTTTTGCATGAAATACAACATAGCGGTAATACCTGGTGATGGTATTGGAAAGGAAGTTATGCCAGAGGGTATACGTGTTTTGGAATCTGCGAATTTACA
>JAJYRX010000118.1 GCA_021793875.1 Pseudomonadota bacterium | reverse complement strand
TGCTAGATTCCCGTGGCGTGGTATATACAGGGCGCGAAACAAACATGGAGCCGAACAAGCAACGCTACGCCCAAGACACCACCCTACGCACCCTTGAAGAAGCTTGTGTAAATGCAGACATTTTCCTTGGGGTATCACGAGCAGGGGTATTAACGCAAGATATGGTGCGCTCTATGGCGGAAAGTCCACTTATTCTTGCACTAGCCAACCCAGAACCAGAAATTCTTCCCGAGCTTGCAAAAGAGGCCAGACCCGACTGTATTATTGCTACCGGTCGCTCCGACTACCCTAATCAGGTTAACAACGTGCTTTGCTTCCCATTCATATTTCGTGGAGCACTAGACACCGGTGCCACTGCAATTACTGAAGAAATGAAAATTGCTTGTGTACACGCAATAGCAGAACTTGCACAAGCCGAGCAAAATGATGAGGTTGCCCTAGCCTACGCCGGTAAAGAATTAAATTTTGGTCCTGACTACATAATACCCACCCCATTCGACCCAAGGCTTATAGTAAAAATTGCTCCCGCCGTGGCCCAGGCAGCAATGGACAGTGGTGTTGCACGCCAACCCATACAAGACATGGAGCTGTACCGTCAAAAACTAACTAGCATGATTTACCGCTCCGGGCAACTAATGCGCCCCCTATATAATCAGGCTAAAAACAAACCAAAACGCATTATTTATGCTGATGGCGAAGACGAGCGCGTGCTACACGCAGTTCAAACTGTTGTAGACGAAGGCCTGGCATACCCAATTCTTATTGGTCGCCCTTCTGTAATAGACATGCGAATAAAACGTTTTGGCCTGCGCTTACGCAAAAATGAGCACTTCGAGGTTGTAGACCCTGAAGACGATGAACGCTTTAACGAAACATGGTCTGAATACTACAAAATAAGAGGCCGACACGGTGTTACACCAGAACTTGCCAAAGCAATGGTTAGAAAGCACAACACCCTCATTGGGGTAATGCTTATAAGACGTGGCGATGCCGACGGTATGTTATGTGGTGTAACCAGAGAGTTCGAAAAAGAACTACGCTTCATAGATGAAATAATAGGCCTTCACGAAGGCGCAAAAACCTACGCCGCTATGAACGCTCTAATGCTTCCTACCCAAACGTTGTTCGTTTGCGATACCCACGTAAACGAAAACCCCAGTGCCGAAGAAATTGCAGACATGACAATGCAGGCTGCTGCACAAATGGTCAGGTTTGGAGTAGTGCCTAAAATAGCTCTGGTTTCACACTCTAACTTTGGCAGCAGGTCTACAGAATCATCTAGAAAAATGGCACAAGCACGTGCAATTCTTGCAGAGCAAGCTCCTCATTTAGAGGTTGATGGAGAAATGCACGCCGATGCAGCACTGTCTGAATCTATACGCATGAAGGCTTACCCCGACTCCACATTAAAGGGTTCGGCTAACCTTCTTATAACGCCTAACCTAGATACTGGTAATGTCACTTACAACATATTGAAAATGACAGGAAGCAATGGTGTGGCTATGGGGCCAGTGCTATTAGGAGTTGCCAGGCCGGTTCACATACTTACTACCAGTGCATCGGCAAGAAGAATAGTAAACATGACGGCCTTGGCTGTTGTTGAAGCACAGCAAGAAGCCGGCGAATACATAGCCGGCTAAAGTGCTGTTTTAATTAAGGTACGTTACGGGCTGGTGACCCAGTGTAAAGCTGACGTGGACGTCCAATTTTATGATTAGAATCGGACAACATTTCATCCCACTGGGCTATCCAGCCTACTGTACGTGCAAGAGCAAATATTGCAGTAAACAATGTAGTGGGTATGCCTATGGCACGCTGTACTATGCCAGAGTAGAAATCTACGTTGGGGTACAAACGGCGCTCTACGAAGTATTCGTCTTCAAGGGCAATGCGCTCTAGCTCCATGGCTAGCTTAAACAGCGGGTCGTCTTCAAGGCCAAGAGCCTCTAGAACTTCCTTACAGGTTTCTTGCATTAACTTGGCGCGTGGGTCATAGTTTTTATAAACCCTATGGCCAAAGCCCATTAAACGCACACCAGATGTTTTGTCTTTAACCTGAGCAATAAATTTACCTATATTTTCTATGCCGCCATTGGCTTGCAGGTTTTCTAGCATTTGCAAAGCAGCCTCGTTAGCACCCCCGTGCGCAGGCCCCCATAAACAGCCCACACCAGCAGCTATAGCTGCAAATGGGTTAGTACCGGAGGATCCGCAAAGACGTACAGTAGAGGTGGAAGCGTTTTGCTCGTGGTCGGCATGCAATATGAAAATACGATCTAGAGCTCGCTCAACTACATTGTTAACTTCGTACTCTTCCGTTGGTGTAGCAAACATCATGCGTAAGAAGTTGCCAGTGTATGACAGGCTATTTAACGGATAAATTGTTGGCTGGCCCAACGAGTACTTATAAGCCATAGCAACTAGTGTTGGCATTTTGGCTATAAGTCGAACGGCTGAGATATGACGATGCTCGGGGTTATTGATATCGGTGGAATCGTGATAAAACGCCGACAAAGCACCAACCAGACCAGTAAGTACAGCCATTGGATGTGCATCGGGGCGAAACCCGCTAAGAAAAGTTTGCATTTGCTCATTCACCATGGTGTGACGAGTAATTAATGACTCAAACTCTTCTTTTTGTTTGGCGTCGGGTAAATCACCATTAAGCAGTAAATAGCACACCTGCAAGAAATTGCATTTTTGCGCCAGCTGCTCTATGGGATAACCGCGATACAACAGCTCACCCTTATCACCATCGATATATGTTATTGAAGACTCACATGAAGCTGTAGCCAAAAAGCCCGGATCGTATGTAAACATGCCGGTTGACCCGTACAGCTTGCGGATATCGATAACGTCAGGACCTATACTGCCGGAGTAAACAGGTAGTTCTACAGGTTCGCTGCCATCTGAAAATGACAGGGTTACTTTTTTATCTGACAACTGCATCGCGTTTTTCCTTATAAGTTACAGTTCTTGCATGAGTGCAACCAGACGTTGAATATCTGGTGTGTCGTACTCCCCTTGCAGGGGCTCACGAGCTAGCAGCACATCAAGAAGATCATTGTCGTCCATTTTAAATAAAGCAGACAAAGCTACCACGTCAGTATCGGTTAGCTCTGCTTCGTAGCGATCTAGGAATTTGGTAATGATAAGATCATTTTCCAGTAGACCGCGACGTGCGCGCCAACGCAGACGCGCACGCTCGAGTTCTGACAATGTTTTCATCAGGTTTTGCCAGTTTTATAAAAACTTCTAAATTGTACGGCGAACCAGCATTTCTTTAATTTTGCTGATTGCGCGTGACGGGTTTAGCCCTTTAGGGCAAACGTCTGTACAGTTCATAATGGTATGACAGCGGAACAGACGGTAAGGGTCTTCAAGGTTATCGAGACGCTCCGAGGTGGCCTCGTCACGAGAATCGGCTATAAACCTGTAAGCTTGAAGCAACCCTGCGGGACCAACAAATTTATCGGGGTTCCACCAGAACGATGGGCATGAGGTTGAACAACATGCACACAAAATACACTCGTACAGGCCGTCTAGCTCTTCACGAGCTTCAGGGCTTTGGAGACGCTCTTTTTCGGGTGGCGGAGTATTGTTGATAAGGAACGGGCTAACCGAATGGTATTGATCGAAGAAGTGCGTCATGTCGACAATTAAGTCGCGCACTACTGGCAGCCCAGGTAACGGCCTTAAAACTATTGGCTCTTTAAGCTCTAATAGGTTAGTGGTACAAGCCAAGCCATTACGACCGTTAATATTCATGGCGTCGGAGCCACAAACCCCTTCGCGGCATGACCTACGTAATGCCAAGCTGTCATCTACCGTATCTTTAATACGCACCAGAGCGTCAAGAAGCATTTTATCGGTAGGCTCTAGCTCGACCTCAAGTTTTTGCATATAAGGACGGTCGTCCTTATCTGGATCATAGCGGTATATTTCGAATTTAACTACGCGTTTGGTACTCATGAGATTATCCTGCTTAGAAGGTGCGTGGCTGAGGCGCAATACTTTCAACTGTCAGAGGTTTCATTTGTACTGGGCGGTAATCGAGACGGTTACCGTCGGAATACCACAAGGTGTGGCGCAACCAGTTTTCATCATCGCGCTCGGGATGATCGTCTAGCGCGTGAGCACCACGACTTTCAGTACGGTTAGCAGCAGACGTAATTGTTGCCCGTGCTACTTCTATCATGTTGGTTAGTTCAAGTGCCTCTACCCTTGCAGTGTTAAACACCTTGGACTTATCTTTGAAATAGATGTTTTCTACTTGTGGTGCAAGCGCTTCGATTTGCTCTACACCCTCGTTAAGCAACTTAAGGGTACGGAACACGCCACAGTGTGACTGCATAGATACGCGTATGGCGTTAGCTGTTTCATAAACAGACTCACCAGAAGTGCGTGACTCAAGGCGGTTTAACCTGTCTAGAGAGAAGTCTATGGAAGACTGGGATATTTCATCGTGCTCACGCTGGTTTTGCAGGTTTTGGCTAACGATGTAATCACCAGCCGCACGACCGAATACCACGAGGTCGAGCAGGGAGTTAGTTCCAAGACGGTTAGCACCGTGAACAGATGTAGCGGCGCATTCTCCAACAGCATACAACCCGTTAACTATACGATCTTCACCGTTAACACGGTTTATAACCTGACCATTAATAGTGGTTGGAATGCCGCCCATTTGGTAGTGAATTGTAGGCACTACAGGGATTGGATCTTTAATTGGATCGACGTTAGCAAACTTAATTGCTATTTCACGGATAGATGGTAAGCGCTTTTTAATGGTGTCAGCACCAAGGTGGTCTAATTTCAATACTACGTGATCGCCATTAGGCCCACAACCACGACCTTCTTTGATTTCTTGGTCCATAGAGCGTGATACGAAATCGCGTGGTGCTAGATCTTTTAGAGTTGGTGCATAGCGCTCCATAAAGCGCTCGCCGTCTTTATTAAGCAGTATGCCGCCCTCGCCTCGTACACCTTCTGTAATTAGAACACCGGCACCTGCAACACCAGTTGGGTAA
>JAJYRX010000117.1 GCA_021793875.1 Pseudomonadota bacterium | reverse complement strand
TACGAGCCAGATCAATTAGCATTACGTGCTCAGCACATTCTTTGGGATCATTTTTAAGCTCTTCTTCAAGACGCAAGTCTTCTTCTGGTGTTGCACCGCGCTTACGCGTACCAGCAAGAGGTCTAATGGTAACCTCAGTAACCTCGCCAGAGGAACTAGTGTTTTTTTCCTGTCTAACCAGTATTTCTGGTGATGAACCAACCACTTGAAAGTTGTCAAAGTTCCAGTAGTACATGTAAGGCGATGGGTTTAGAGATCTTAAAGCGCGATACAAAGACAGTGGTGAGTCTCTAAATGGCTTGTTTATTACTTGGCCTACCTGTATTTGCATTATTTCGCCTTCTTCTATGTATTCTTTGGCTTTTTGTACTGCTTTCAGATAGTCTTCTTTGCTGAAGTTACGCTCTTCTTCAGTTTGCAGACTGGCATAGGCGTATGGAATGGTAACTGGAGTGCGTAGTTTTTCACGTAGCTCTTTTATTCTGCGCTTGGCGCGTACGTAGCTTTCCGGTTGTGAGGGGTCGGCGTATACAAGCAGGTATGTGCGCCCGGCTAAATTATCAACTATTACAAGCTCGTCAACTTGCATAAGCATTATGTCAGGCGTATTAGCTGCGGTTCCATCGTTAACTGGTTTTGGGCCAGCACCAAGTTTGGGTTCTATATGGCGTACTGCGTCGTATCCAAAGTATCCAGCGAAGCCGCCTGCAAAACGTGGCATACCAGGTCGCATGGCAACCTTGAAGCGTTTTTGATAGTTTTCTATAAACTCTAGTGCATCGCCCTCATGGGTTTCTATAACCTTGCCCATATGCACTACTTCTGTAATGCTGCCATGAGTACGTAGTACTGTTTTTGAAGGCAGACCAATAAAAGAGTAGCGACCGAAGCGTTCGCCTCCAACTACTGACTCTAGCAGGCAAGTGTTACGCCCGCCTTCTGGTCCGCTATGGGCCAATTTAAGATATATGCCCAATGGGGTATCAAGATCGGCGTAAGTTTCCGCAATTATGGGAATGCGGTTGTACCCTTGAGCAGCAAGAGCGTTGAATTCAATTTCTGTCATAAAGACCTCAAATGTATTATTGGTTGAAACCGGCCGGGACAGAAAACAAAAAACCCGGCCTGTAATTACAGTTCCGGGTTAAGTGCGAAAAAACTAAGCTTACAAATATGAAAACACTATATGAGTACAGCAGCTACCGCCTACCCGGAACACAAACGCCACCAGCGCCACCAAGCGCCAGTAATGTTCAGGGAATAGCAGTAATAAAGCATTTTTAAGTGTTTTTAACTATTTAAAAGTGAATTAGGTGTACACATTATATTCAAGTTTTGCCCGCATTGCATCAATTACTTTTTTGTAATCAGGCTGACCAAATATTGCTGAGCCGGCAACAAAGGTGTCGGCACCCGCTTCGGCTATGCTAGCAATGTTATCTACCTTTACTCCACCATCAATTTCCAAAGCAATTTTATGACCACCATTAGCCATCCAGGTGTCTATTTTTTTACGCGCCTGAGCGAGCTTTTGTAAGGTGGCAGGTATAAACGCTTGGCCTCCAAAGCCGGGGTTAACTGACATAAGCAGAACTAGATCGAGTTTGTCCATGACGTAATCCATCCAGCTAAGCGGGGTGGCCGGGTTAAATACTAGCCCAGCCTTACACCCGTGGTCGCGGATTAAGGCTAGTGTGCGGTCTACGTGACGGCTAGCTTCAGGGTGAAAGCTGATTATGTTGGCGCCTGCCTTGGCAAATTGTGGAATAAGAGAATCGACAGGTTCAACCATGAGATGAACATCTATGGGTGCTTGTGTGTGTGGCCGTAAAGCTGCACATACCATTGGCCCCATGGTTAGATTGGGAACATAATGGTTATCCATTACGTCTAGGTGTATCCAGTCGGCTCCGGCCTCGACAACATTGACTACTTCTTCACCAAGGCGGGCAAAGTCTGCTGACAACAAGCTAGGTGCAATTCGGTATTGTTTGCTAAAAGGCATGTTTAAAATTAAATAAATGTATTAAGTGGCGTGTTAATGTGTCATTATTGCAGGGTTAATAACTTTTTGAAAACTTAACGGGTGGAATAAATTAAATGGCTACAAATAGCATGCATGTATATGTAACATCAGAACATAAGCCTAATAAATCGATTCCTTCCAAAGGCATATACGTTTTCTCGTATACTGTGCACATTACAAATAATGGCACGCAATCTGCGCAGTTAATAAGCAGGCACTGGATAATAGCCGATGCCATGCAAACCATTAGAAAAGTAAGCGGTCTGGGGGTTGTGGGCAAGCAGCCACTAATAGCTCCGGGCGGTACATTTCAATACAGCAGTAACTGCCAGCTAGATACGGCAGTTGGTAGTATGCGTGGAAGTTATGTTTTTGCATCTGAAGACGGAAAGGTGTTCGAGGTACCAATACCTGAGTTTGTATTGGCAGCACCACAAACCTTGCATTGAAATATTATGAGCATTGTTCGATTTATAGCTTTGGCAACTATTACTGCAGTTGCCGGTTGTTCCACAGTAAGTGTTACCGACCCCTCTGGAAAAGACACCGGCGCAGCCGATAAAGACATATCATTGCAGCCCCTGAAGGTGCCCGATCTATCATCTTTACCACAAACTGCTGAAAGGCCTTTGCAGGGTAAATATATACCCGTAAGTTTTAGTGCCTTACCAGGGTGGTCAGAAGACCCAATGGACAATGTTTGGAAGGCATTTATAAATAATTGTAAGGGGCTTATGCGCCCTATATCAGGTGGTATGAATATGCCTGCGCGTGCTAACCCACGTGCGTGGCAGCCTGTTTGTGCCGCAGCACAACAGTCCGGGCTGTCTGAGTCATCTAGTGCAGACTCCATACGTCAGTTCATTGAAAGTAACCTTCAGCCTTGGCGCCTAGCTGACTCTGCGGGTAAACCAGCTAAAAACACGGTTACTGGCTATTACGAGCCTCTGGTGCATGCCTCCAGAAGTGCTGGTGGAAATTACCAGTGGCCTTTGTACGAAGTACCGTCCGACCTTTTAACCATTGATCTTGGTTCTTTATACCCAGAACTGGCTGGTAAGCGTGTACGAGGGAAGCTCGAAGGAAATAAGGTTGTTCCTTACGACACACGTAAACAGATAGCAGAGTCAGAAAGCCGCCAGCCACCCGCAATAGTATGGGTTGACGACCCTGTAGAGGCCTTTTTCCTGCAAATACAGGGTAGTGGGCGTGCTCAACTGCCAAATGGTTCTATGCTGCGCTTGGCCTATGCAGACCATAACGGCCACCCCTATAAATCTATAGCCCAGTGGCTGGCCGACCAAGGTCAAATGAATCTTGGCCAGGCGTCAATGCAGAATATAAAGCAGTGGGCACGTAACAACCCGTCAAGGGTGCAGGAAATGTTAAACGCTAATCCGGCCATGGTGTTCTTTAAAGAAGAAGCGGTAACTGATGAAGATCTTGGCCCTAAGGGTGCTTATGGCATACCTTTGGCGCAAAAACGTGCTATTGCCGCCGATCCACAATTTACGCCGCTAGGTACACCTGTTTATTTGGCCACCACTTGGCCGGCTGAAAACAAACCTTTGCGAAGGCTAGTGTTTGCCCAAGACACCGGGGCAGCTATTAAAGGTGCTGCCAGAGCCGACTTTTTCTGGGGCTTTGGCCCTGAAGCCGGGGCACTTGCAGGTCGTATGAAGCAGGCCGGTGAAATGTGGCTGCTCTGGCCCAAGGGTGCTGGTGCTCCTTCTGCACGTTAGGAGCTTTATATGCCTGACTCTATAGTTGTTTGCGGTACTGGAATAGCTGGCTTGGCATCGGCTCTTGGCTTTCGCAAGGCTGGTTTTAATGTAACCCTTATAGGTCCTCGTATAGCTCCTGAGTCTAACCCCGGCGATAATTGGCACCCCAGGGTTTATGCATTGTCACCATCTAGCAAAAAATTTCTGTCTAGCCTTGGTGTCTGGTCATTAATGGACTCCAATCGCATAACAGCAGTAGATGCCATGGAGGTGTATGGCGATACTGACGGTGTTATAAATTTGCACGCATGGCAGGCATCTCAGCCTGCTCTAGCCTGGATAATAGAGTCTGGTGAAATTGAGCGGGCGTTGCATCAGGCTTTGCAGGTGTTTGGTGTTAATTGGGTAGAAGAAAAGTTTTCTGAGTTAAAAAATGGTAGCTTAATAACTGATTCGGGTCGCGAAATAACGTTTGAGCTTCTGGTTGGTGCCGATGGTGCGAAGTCTTCAGTACGAGCCGCCAGCGGCATTTATCATAATCAGAAGTTATACGGTCATACGGGTGTAGTTACGCACCTTACAACCCACCTACCGCACCAAAATATTGCGCTACAGTGGTTTACCGATAAAACAGTGCTTGCTTTGCTGCCCTTATCAAATACAAGTCAAGGGAACCAAATGTCTATGGTCTGGTCTATGCCTGATCACGAGGCAAACGAGCTAATGGCAATGCCGGACAATACACGTAAGCAAAATTTGGAGCAAAAATTGCAGGCCATTGCAGGTGCACGTGTTGGAGCAATGCAGGTACGTAGTCAGGTTTATGGTTTTCCACTCACCTTTGAAAAAACCGCAATGTTTACCAACAAAATAGCACTGGTGGGAGATGCAGCGCATCGTGTCCACCCTTTGGCGGGTCAGGGTTTAAACCTGGGCCTGGGCGATGTGAGCGATCTTATAAGTACGGTTTCTTCCAAAGAGCCGTGGCGTAAGGCCGGCGACTCCAGGGTTTTAGAACGTTATGCAAGGTTAAGGGCCGAACCTATTTTTGCTATGCGCGCCGTAACACATGGTTTGCATACGCTGTTTAACGTAGGGTCAGTTCCTGCAATGGTGTTAAGAAACGCCGGTATGCATATAGCCAACCGTTTGCCATTTTTAAAACGTGCGCTTATTACAGGCGCAAACTAAAGTTGTTGTAGCAGGAGTTTTATATGTATTTGCCAAGGTTCAAGGCGGCAATGGCAGCCGTTGCAATAGGCTTGCTAACGTATTCTGTCGCTGGGGCTGCAGGCGTT
>JAJYRX010000116.1 GCA_021793875.1 Pseudomonadota bacterium | reverse complement strand
TAGCAGCATCCAAGGTTCCATATCGAGACCACGCATTATTCCCTGAACTGCTGCTAGCCCACCAGTAGCATTAAACACACCGGTAAAGGCCGTAGCACCAACTACTATAAAAAGTATCATGGCCGATGTTCGTCCGGTTTCACGCAAGGCACCAAAGAAAGTAGTCCAGCGGAATCGACCTCTGATAATTACTATAAGAAGAGATAGCAAAACCCCAACTGCTGATGCTTCAGTTGCTGTAGCAATACCTGCAAGCATGGTTCCTAAAATACCTACTATTAACACCAATGTTGGCGCAGCCTCAATTAAAAGCATTTTTACCAAGGCTGATGTTGGGATAAGCTCTTCCCGTTTTGCTGCAGGCGCAGCCGATGGGTTTATAACTGCTACAAAAGCCACATAAGCAGCATACATTAGACCAAGCAGAACTCCCGGAATCATTGCACCTGCAAATAGTTCTCCAACAGATAGCGGCGAATAACTTGCCATTAGAATCAGCATAATGGACGGTGGTATTAAAATTCCCAGACAGCCAGAAGCCGCTATTACACCCGAGGTAAGCTTGGGATCGTACCCGTACCTGAGCATGGGGCGCATTGCCATAACACCAGTTACTGTTATTGAAGCACCAATAATGCCAGTAGTTGCCGCTAATAAAACAGATATAAACACAACAGCCAGAGCAAGCCCACCACGTACCCTAGCCATAAGAAGCCGTAGTGCCTCGAACATTTTGTCTGTTACATCGGAATCTGACAAGAACCGTGCCATTAATATAAAAAGAGGTATTGCTATTAACGTATAGTTATCTAGAACTTCGCCAAACACCCTATTTACAACTATACCCAGCACCATTGGCTTACCCGCCAAAAATGCGCCTATTACCGCTGTACCACCCAAAACAAATGCCAGTGGATGGCCCATAAATAGGCCTACCACTAAAATACCTGCCATCACCAAAGCAAGAATATCAGGAGCCATTGCTGTGTCCCTTGTCCCTATTAAGTAAAATCTTCAAGAATTCAGATATGCCTTGCATAAGCAAAAGAATGGACGCTACAAACATAGCCATTTTTAAGGGATACACAGGTAGCTGCACAGAACCATAAGTTACTTCGCCCTGGCTCCAGGAGCGCATTGCAAAAGCATGCGTACGCACCATAAATACCCATGCAAAGGGAAAAAAGAAAACTAAATAACCAAGTAGGTCTAGAACTTTCTGTACAGCAGGACTACAGCGCTCTATTAGGAGGTCTACCCTGACATGTGCCTTATGTTTTAATGCGTACCCACCCAATAATATGAAGTAAAAACCATACATTTGCTTGGTGACATCGAAGGCCCAACGGGTTGGGTCATGCCAAAAATAACGCATTATTACATCGAATATTATTATGCCTGCGAATACTATGGCTATAAGAGAAACAGCTCTACCGACAAACTCGTTAATTGAATCAATTATTTTTAATAGCATATAAACCCTTAGTAAATACGCTGTTCGTAACAACAACGGCACCGCCCGTGCCAAGCACATTAGTCTAAGTGCTAATATTAATATTAACAATGCGGGTTACTACCCCGGTGCTGTATTATAAATGGAGTAAATTACATGCTAGTGCTGAAAGAGCATTACACAATTCGTGATGTACTGTACGAGGCGGCTCAAATATATGGTGATAACGCGCTAATATGCGCACCACGAAACCCAACCAGAGATTACTATCCAGATGGCATTTCGTTTTCCTTTACCAACACAGCGGAAATAGTGAAAGGCCTAGCAGAAAAATATGCACAAGCAGGCTATGGCACGCCACACAAAATAGGTTTATTTCTAGCTAGTCGACCAGAACACATGATGCACAAGCTTGCAATGAATAGCGTTGGGGTATGCTGTGTGCCAATTAATCCAGATTACCGTACAAACGAACTGGTTTATCTAATAAACCATTCAAAAGTTGAGCTTATTGTTACCCTAGCTAACCAGAAACATCGTATAGATAAGGCTGTGCAGCAAAGTGAACACAAGCCCGACGTAATAACACTGGAAGGCTTTGAAGAACAATTACCAAACGCTAAAACCCTGAGAGTAAGCATAGAGCCGCAGGAGAATACACCAGCAAGTATCTTATACACATCTGGCACAACCGGTAGACCAAAAGGGTGCGTTTTGTCTCACAGATACGAGCTTGCAGCGGGCGACTGGTATGCCAAACAAGGAGGCCTTGTTAGCATAAGACCGCAGCAGGAAAGACTATACAACCCCCTACCCTTATTTCACGTTAATGCGTCCATACTGTCGTTCTTTTGCATGTTGTTAACAGGCAATTGTCAGATACAACCGGAAAGGTTTCAGGTATCACGATGGTGGGAGGAAATTAGAGAAAGTAGGGCTACTATAGTCCATTATCTTGGAGTAATAATACCCATGCTTTTAAAACAGCCAGAATCAGATCTTGATAAACATCATAGCGTCAGATTAGGCTATGGTGCTGGTGTAGAACCTCAATTGCATGCGATTTTTGAGGAGCGGTTTGGTTTCCCACTAGTTGAAATATGGGGCATGACAGAAATGGTTAGAACCCTTACAGATAACATGCCGCCACGCAAAGTTGGAACTAGGGCTATGGGTCGTGCGGTGCCAGGACTTGATGTACAAGTAGTAGACTCAGAAGACAATCCACTACCAGATGGCACACCTGGCGAAATGGTTATACGATATTCAGCAGAAAACCCTAGAAAAGATTTCTTTTCTGGCTATTTAGATAATGAAGAAGCAACTGAAGAGGCCTGGAGAAACGGATGGTTTCACACTGGCGACGTAGTTGTTAAAGATCCTGACGGCATGATTCACTTTGTTGATAGAGACAAAAACATAATTAGACGTTCGGGTGAGAACATTGCTGCCGCTGAAGTTGAAGCCCAATTGCTACTACACCCAAAAGTTAGACAAGCAGCAGTGCTAGCAGCTCCTGACGAGATACGAGAGGCAGAGGTTATGGCCTGCATTGAGCTTAAAGATGAAGATAATCCAGGGGTATCCTTGAGTATTGATAACCTTTCTAATGAAGAAAAGCAGCTTATAGCCGAAGAGATATTTAACTTCTGCTACGAAAACCTTGCTTATTACAAGGCTCCAGGATGGATATACCTAACCAATCAAATACCCACAACTGGAACTCAAAAAATACAAAAACACAAAATTTTTACACCAGGCGATGACCCTCGTAAAACACCTGGAGTAATTGACATGCGAGCGAAAAAGAAACGTAATATATAAGATCTTGAAACAAAAATGGACCCACTAACCTGCCCTGCTGGCAGCCACATTCTTGTACTTAACTGTGGCTCATCCAGCATAAAGTTCGCATTATTTAATGCAGCAACAAGTCCTGTCTCAAAGTCTGCCGTAATTAGCGGCAAAGTCACAGAAATAAGCTCTGATAAATCACAGCTATGGATAGACGGCTCTGCCCCTGAAGATCTTAATCTGGGAAAAACGGAGCCCTATTCTTTCGCATTAACCATAATTTTGCAAAAGCTTAAGGAATGCCTAGATGTAGATCAGAGCATAATAGCCGTAGCTCACAGAATTGTTCATGGTGGTAGTAAATACTTTGCACCGATTATTATTGATGATGCCATTCTCAATGATCTTAGATCCTTTATACCACTAGCACCTCTGCATCAACCGTTTGCGTTAGATGCCATACAGGTGATGTTGGCACTACATCCAGACCTCCCTCAAGTGGCATGTTTTGATACAGCCTTTCACCACACAATGGATGAAATAGAACAAATAATGCCCCTGCCATACGAAGCATGGGAAAGAGGTTTAAGACGCTATGGTTTCCATGGCCTATCGTATGAATATTTGGCTACTGTTTTACCAGAAAAATATAGTGATGTACGTAACTGGAAAGTTGTTGCTGCACACCTTGGCAGTGGCGCTAGTCTTTGTGCCATGGTTGGTTTACAAAGTAAAGCTACTACCATGGGCTTTTCTGCTCTAGATGGCCTAGTTATGGGAACACGTGCCGGCTGTCTAGACCCTGGTGCTGTAATCTACCTAATGGAAATTGAAAAGCTTTCTTTAGAAGAAGTTGCCAGAATTCTTTATCATGAATCTGGGCTTAAGGGTGTTTCAGGCATATCGGGTGACCTAAGACAACTAATAGCTGCACAGGAATCTAACCCACGGGCGAAGCTAGCCATAGATATTTTTGTCCGTAGAGCTGTACGAGAGATTGCCGCACTAATGGCAATAATGGGCGGATTGGATATGATAGTGTTTACTGCCGGAATAGGAGAAAATAGCGCGGAAATAAGAAAACTAATTTGTGATCAATTGCATTGGCTTGGAATTGAAATAGATACCAGTTTAAACGATAGACATTTGCCACTAATTTCTACAAATAATAGCAAGGTAATGATTGCAGTAGAACCAACAAATGAAGAGTGGATCGCAGCACTGCATGCACAAAATCTACTGCTAACTTAGCCTAAACTACTTAAACTTACCACGCTTTTCGGCAAAAAACTTGCGCAATAATTCTGAACACTGATCTGCCATAACACCACTATGCAGCCTAGTTTGATGGTTTAGCTCTTTTATACTTGGGATAGCCAATACACTTTCACATGCACCAGTTTTTGGGTCTTGTGCGCCGTACACAACACGTGATATTCGTGCATGCATAATGGCACCAATACACATAACACATGGTTCTAAGGTTACATACAAAGAGGCTCCAGGTAGGCGATAGTTTGTTTTAGCAGTACAGGCCTTGCGCAGGGCAATAATTTCGGCATGAGCTGTTGGATCATTATTGGATATGGTTTTATTAAATCCAGTTGCAATAAGATCACCGTGAGAATCTATAACTACTGCACCCACTGGTACCTCATTATTCAAAGCTGCGTTTTTTGCCTCTTGAATTGCCAAACGCATGTAGTGGATGTCATCACAGGCGTAAGCCATAGTGTTAATCGCGAAAATTATTAAACTGTAGCGGTAAATCTATGGTTACATCTTTTAATATTGCTATAGCAGAGAT
>JAJYRX010000115.1 GCA_021793875.1 Pseudomonadota bacterium | reverse complement strand
TTCCGATCTTCAAGAAAATTATTTGGTAGAAGCCAATGATATCGGGGCTGTTAATCGCATGCAGGGTCGCTGTTTTGTGGCAGGTCCATTTGTCAATATATACAACGTACCAATGTTAAACCTCATGCATAGGCAGGGTGCCGTACGGTGGGTAATGCCATTGGAAATGAGTAAGGAATCATTGGCTGTGCTTCAGGCAGGCCGTCCCGAAGGCATGCAAACAGAGGTGTTTGTGTATGGTCGTATGCCTTTAGCATTCTCTGCACGTTGTTTTACGGCCCGTAATAGGAATTTGCCAAAAAATAATTGCCAGTATGTTTGTATGGATCACCCGGATGGTCTGCTTTTGGAAACTCAAGAAAAACAGCCTTTTCTTGTTATTAATGGCATACAAACTCAATCGGCTCTAGTTTATAACCTCATTTCTGAGGTTGGCACTATGAGGAGTATGGGAGTGGATGTTCTAAGAATAAGTCCTCAAGCAAATCACACTAACCATATAGTTGAGTTATTTCATCAGGTTATTAATGGTTATATAGACTCTGACTCTGCCATGTGCTTGATGAAAAATTTTATGCCCGCCGACCCATGTAATGGCTATTGGCATGGAAGGCCAGGATTAGAGCAAATGGTGGCCTAACATGATTCAGTCATTTCCCGATATTCCCGCTCCTGTTGCTGGTGTTCTTAAGCGTTTGCCAGTTTATCCAGGGTCTATCTTATTCGTAGTTGGCCTTAACGCTATGTTGTTAGACCATATGCCTTCCGATACCTTGAGCATGTTGGAGGATAAAAAGTTATGTATTAGCGTTATTGACGCTAAAGTTGGATTTTATTTCACATGCATTAATGGCAGGTTTAAGCCTATAGCAAAGGTTCTGCAGACAGACCTAACTATATCGGCCAACCTGCGTGATTTCATAATAATGATGCAACGTCAGGAAGACCCAGACACTTTGTTTTTTAACCGAAGGCTAATTATGGAAGGTGATACCGAACTAGGGTTATTAGTTAAGAACACGCTAGATTCTATAGACCTTAAACAAATAAAGCCTTTCTATAAGCCCTATTAAACAAAGCTTACAGCCCATTCCTGAACTGCAGGCCATATATCTTCTGGTGTATTTGCTATGGCGTTAGCCTGCCAGCCACGAATTGCGGCTGTTTCTGGACCACAGTATCCGTAACATGCGACTATAGTTGCCATACCAGCAGCTTTCCCCGCAACTATATCGCGTTCGTCATCACCAATATAAATACACTGGGCGGGTTCTATGCTTGCTCGTTCGGCTGCGCACAGAAGGGGAGCAGGATGAGGTTTTATGTGAGGGGTTGTGTCTCCGCCCACTAGAACCACACTGTTAGATAATATGCCCAGATGCTTAGCCTGAGCTATGGCCAGATACTCTAGCTTGTTAGTTACTATGCCCCACTCAAAACCATTTTGCTGTAACGTGTTAAGCAGTTGCTCTATGCCATCAAACAGCTTGGTATGGGTTGTCATAAGCTGTTCATAGTCTTTGAGAAACTGTTCACGCATTTCTGGAAATTCAGGGTCATCGGTTTCAATATCTAGGGCAGCTTTAAGAAGCCCACGAGCCCCATATGATGAAAAAGGCCTTAAGTATTCCGGTGAAAGAGGCTCAAGACCACGTCGTTCACGCTGCTTGTTAGCGGTTAAGGCCAAATCGGGAGCTGTATCAGCCAGCGTTCCATCAAAATCAAATAAAACAAGTTTTCTCATATGTTATTTTTTAATAGTTGCCATTAGATAATTAACAGACGTGTCTGGCGTAATACTATAAATTTTTGTAATAGGATTGTAGCTAAGACCCTTAACTTCAGATACAGTAAGTTCCGCGTTACGAGCGGCTGAGGCCAGTTCGCTAGGTTTTATAAAGCTTTCGTATGAGTGCGTGCCACGTGGTAGCAGGTTAAGTACATATTCTGCTCCAACAATTGCAAATAAAAATGATTTAGGGTTTCTGTTTAAAGTAGAAAAAAATACCATGCCATCCGGCTTAACTAAAGCTGCGCAAGCCTTTATTATGGAGGCAGGGTCGGGCACATGCTCTAACATTTCCATGCAGGTAACTACATCGTATTTTTCGGGCTCTTGTTCTGCCAGTTCTTCTGCACTTATGAGTTCATAATCAACTTTTACACCCGATTCCATACCATGTAGTTTGGCAACGGTTAGTGATTTTTTGGCAAGGTCTATACCTTTGACGTTTGCCCCCGACTGCGCCATTGCTTCCGATAGTATGCCGCCCCCACAACCAACATCTAGAACATTTTTCCCTTCAAGGGTGCCAATGTGTTGCATCATCCAGTCGAGACGCAAAGGGTTTATTTGATGTAAAGGTTTAAACTCACTTTCTGGATCCCACCATTTAGATGCGAGTGCACTGAACTTTTCAATTTCGGATGGATCTACGTTGGAGTTGTTATGGTTAATACCAAGGTTGGTTTGTTCCATTGTGATATTACCGTTAGTAGCATTAAAAAAGGGCACCGCTAGTTAAAGCGGTACCCTTGAATTGTAGCTTGTAATACGTTTTATACGTACTAAAGCGAATCAGCTTTAATTACTGATTACGTGTGCCTACTATTTCGATCTCTACACGACGGTTTTGTGCGCGACCTTCGCGAGTAGCGTTGGAAGCTATAGGCTGTGTAAGACCTTTACCTTCGGTGTAGATGCGATCAGCTGGAATGCCTTTGCTAACCAAGTAGTCTTTCACAGATGCGGCACGGCGCTCGGACAGTCCTTGGTTGTACTCAGCGTTACCAGTTGAGTCGGTGTGACCAGTTGCGATAAGAGCCTCAAGCTCCATATCTTGTACCTGGGCAGCGATCTGGTCCAGAACCTGACGACCTTCAGGCTTAATGGTTGCCTTATCAAAGTCGAAGAAGGTGTCTGCGTTAAGAGTTACCTTGCTAGCTGTGGGAGCTTGAACTGGCTCTTCGGCAGCGACAGGAACACCGTCACAACCTGCTATGCCGGTGGCAGGCGTCCAGAACGCGTTGCGCCAGCAGAGTTCGTTGGTGCCGTTTTTCCAAACTTCACCAAAAGGGTTTTGCCAGTTATCCACAGTTTGCGCAGAGGCAGCGCCAGAGGCAGTCATGGCTGCAATAGCAAGTGCGAGTGCGAATTTGGAGGGTTTATTCATGTTTCTCCTCGTTTTAAGCTTAATGCTGGTAAATGACCGCAGCGAACCCCCGCCGCATAATCAAAACGGATCCAGTATAGCAATGCTATGAACGAATCAAAGAATCGCGCTGGGTTTCATGCGTGTTAAAACGAATGTTACGGCATTTTGTGTGTTTTGGTTAAGTTTAACCTTTGTCACACCCAAAGATATTCGTAAAACATGGCTATATAATCGGTTGTTGTGGGTTTTTGGCAACAATTGCTAGTAGCAAAATGCGACTATGAGGACATTGCCATCACTATCAGTTTGCCCCACACGCTCATATATTAAGGGATAATGATAGAATTTCCTATTCGCCCGTTACCGGTCTGATTCAGTTTCTAAACAAGATACCTATATGAATTCCTTCGCCAAGGAAACCCTTCCTATATCGTTAGAAGATGAAATGCGTCGTAGCTACCTTGATTACGCAATGAGCGTAATAGTTGGTAGGGCGCTCCCCGATGTACGAGACGGCTTGAAGCCGGTTCACAGACGAGTTCTGTTTGCTATGCATGAGCTCAACAACGACTGGAACCGTCCGTACAAAAAGTCTGCCCGTATTGTTGGTGACGTAATTGGTAAGTATCACCCACATGGTGATGTTGCCGTGTACGACACCATAGTACGTATGGCACAAGACTTCTCATTGCGTTACATGCTTGTCGACGGCCAGGGTAACTTTGGCTCAATCGATGGTGACGGGGCAGCAGCCATGCGATACACCGAAATAAGGTTGTCCCGCATAGCTCACGAAATGTTGGCCGATATAGATCAAGAAACAGTAGACTTCGGCCCTAACTACGATGGTAGTGAGTCAGAGCCTCTTATATTACCTACACGTCTGCCCAATCTTTTGGTTAACGGCAGCTCTGGTATAGCGGTAGGTATGGCAACAAACATTCCGCCTCATAATTTGCACGAGGTGGTTAATGGTTGTCTGCACCTACTCAACAACCCCGATTGCACCATAGACGAGCTAATGGAGCATATACCTGCGCCAGACTTTCCAACCGGAGCCATAATATATGGCATGTCTGGTGTGCGTGAGGGTTACCGCACAGGTCGTGGTCGCGTCATTATGCGAGCCAGTGCCCATTTTGAAGAAATGGAGCGCGGTAATAGGCATGCCATAGTAATAGATGCACTTCCTTATCAGGTAAACAAAAAGTCTTTGCAGGAAAGAATTGCAGAGCTTGTTAACGAAAAGAAAATCGAGGGCATCTCTGATATCCGTGACGAGTCTGATAAAGATGGCATGAGGCTAGTAATAGAGCTTAAGCGCGGGGAAGTTCCCGAGGTGGTTCTAAATAACCTATACAAGCACACCCAGCTACAGGAAACCTTTGGTATGAACATGGTTGCCCTTGTAGATGGTCAACCACGCCTACTTAATCTTAAGCAAATGGTGCAGTACTTCCTGTACCATCGTCGTGAGGTTGTAACCAGGCGCACAGTCTTTAAGTTGCGTAAAGCGCGTGAACGTGGTCATGTGCTAGAGGGGTTAGCAGTTGCCCTAGCCAACATAGACGACTTCATAGAAATAATTAAGGCCGCCCCTACACCACCAGTTGCGCGTCAAGAGCTTATGTCTCGCACCTGGAATTCCAGCTTGGTACGAGAAATGCTGCAACGTGCCGACGCCGGAGAAATGGCTGGTGGTAGTGCGGCATACAGGCCCGAGGGGCTACCCGAGCAGTATGGTTTGCAGGCCGACGGAATGTACAGGCTTAGTGAAACCCAGGCCCAGGAAATCCTTAACATGCGTTTGCAGCGTCTAACAGGCCTTGAGCAAGAAAAAATAACAGAAGAGTATCGCAATATTATGGAAATTATTGCCGATTTGCTCGATATTCTTGCCAGACCAGAGCGTGTTACCGCAATAATAGGCGAAGAG
>JAJYRX010000114.1 GCA_021793875.1 Pseudomonadota bacterium | reverse complement strand
GGGCGCTATTAACAACGGTAAAAAAACTGCAGCTAATACAATTGCAGATCATGCAGCATTAAGTAAAACATCGGCATTTAAAAGCGGCAATATATACTATGTCGATCCAAACAGCTGGTATATAGTCACTACAGGATTAAATAATGTTAAATCTATAACAGACGATCTTATTCATAATATGCAATAGTTAGTCAGCTATAAACCAAGCGCATGTCACGAGCTTTCAAGTACATTATTTCCTTCATAATTGTCTCGATGCTCGTGGCTTTTTTATATTTATACTGGGTAAAACTGACAGTATGGGTAATGGCAGATAAGTGGGTAGAATGTTCTCAGTCTAAACCCAGTCTTGGGCTGTACAACTATAAGGTAAGGATAGAATCAAAAACAATACAAGGGCTGTCGCGCAACACGTCAGGGCTTACCTACAGTAGCTCTACAAATACACTGTTTTTGGTAATAAATAGGAAGCCAGCCGTAGCAGAGATATCTACAGGTGGCGACTTAATACGTGTTATTTCTTTAGACGGCGCAACTGACCCTGAAGGAATAGCCCATGTTTCAGATAGTCTTTTTATTGTTTCAGATGAGGCGGGCAACGTAGTACATTGGGTTAATATTTATGATGATGAGCGTGGCGCCCAAATAGTTAGTACGCATAAATTAAGGTTAGGGTTTGGCAATATACATAACCTAGGGCTAGAAGGAGCGGCATGGGATTCTTACAGTTCAGAACTACTACTTGCAAATGAAAAGCTACCGCGTGCTGTTTTAACGTTAGCACACGTTAAACCGTTAGATCAGATTCAAGATTCAGAAGTGTATGAATGGAATACCAATCAATGGTTTGGTTTTCTAGGCAATGATATTTCTTCAATATCAGTACACGAGAAAACGGGCAATCTATACTTACTTAGCGAAGAGTCATCTATACTCGCTGAGTATAGTCGTAGCGGTCAGATACTCGGCGTTTTACCGCTTTGGGCGGGCTATTCTGGTTTGTCAAAAACCGTACCACAACCAGAGGGGGTAACTATAGGGCGTGATGGCACGGTTTTTATAGTTTCTGAACCAAATATATTCTATAGTTTCAATGCTAACTGAAATGTTTAATCTGCTTTAGTCTATGCTTGCAAAACTAAGTCACAACAAACTTATAAAACACCTTTTTTCGGTGGTTGTGCTTGTTTTCTTATTGCAATCTACTGCTTGGGCTTATATGCCAATTTTTATAGCTGGTGAAAGTCAAGCATGGATGGTTATCTGTACTGCAAATGGCTATGAGCGCGTTTTAATTAGAGAGCTAAAAAGTGATAAAAGCACTGGCGAAGATAACCTACTAACACACTGCGATTTATGTGTTTTTGCATCAAATCTAGGTTACACACCAAACAATAATGTTTCAGTTTGCATAATTGAAAAAATAGCATACAGAATTAAGCATAAACAAGTACGCTATTCACTTGGGTTTATGCACTATGAAGTTCAGGCTAGGGCCCCACCTTATTTTTCTGGCAGTATCAAGTCGATTACGTAAGTATTATTTGAAAAATTTATTATTGCTAGAGATAAATATGAAAAATCTTGCTAAATCTATTTTTATTTTTTTATTGATGGCTATGTCAAGTAGTGTGTGGGCTAGCAGCTTCAACGTTGCAGATATTACTATAGAAAACCCATGGTCAAGAGCGACTGTAAAGGGTATTCCAAATGGCGTAGCCTATTTTGCTCTACATAATAATGGCTCTGAAGACGATAAGCTGTTATCAGTTAGTGCACAAGTTTCAGATAGGGCGGAGCTGCACACTCATGAAAAAGATGGCGATGTAATGCGTATGCGTCAGGTTGAGTATATAAAGGTTCCTGCGGGGGAAATGGTTGAACTAAAGCCGTCTGGTTTGCATGTGATGCTGCTGGAGTTAATTGAACCCTTAAAGGAGGGTGATTCTTTTCCTTTGACTCTTGTGTTTGAGCGGTCTGGTGAAGTAAAAATTGATGTTGTCGTGCATAGTATGGGTAAATCACGTAGTGATAATGACCATAAAATGCACGACCACCATTAACTAGCTTGAAGGTTTACTTACCTGCTACGCTGGTTATGTAAGCCGCAATTGCATCCATTTCATCATCAGACAATGATGACGAGAAAGAGGGCATGGGTCCCGTGCCTTCTATCATGGCTTTTTTGATGCGATCTGCCGCAGGTTGTAATTCGTCCAGATCAGGGCCGATATTTCCGGTGGCATCTGCATCTTTCAGCGTATGACACACTGCACAAGCTGGGGTTGAGTTATTGAATAGCGCTTTGCCTTCTTCAAGAATAGCCTCGTTATCGCCAGCGAGGGCTGGTACTGCAAATACGCCTGTTATTAGTAAGCTGCACGCTGCTGCGGCAAAGCGCTTATACATCAAAGTTTACTCCCTTAAGCTACAGTTATTTTGACGCCGTGATCGCGCCAGCTGTTATTAAGATACCCACGGTTATTTTCTCGGCGTTCTTCTGGTTGAGTGTCGCCCGACTCGTTGGTGGCGCGAGATACCAGCTCATATTCGCCAGGTTTCAGATCTACAGATAGTTGAAATTCTTGCCATGCATACTTTCCAAGGTCTATTCCAACAAGTTTGGCCTCCTGCCAATCTTTACCACCGTTAACCGATACTTCTATCTTCTTGGTTTTACTGGTGCCACCAAAGGTTACTCCGCTAATTAATACCTTACCTGCCTTGACAGGAGTATCGGGATCGGATGGTGTGTTAATCCAAGACTTAGGTGGTGTTTCCCATATGGATTCGTGTTCAGGTGAGCCTTTAACCCCAACATCTGACCACCTGTAGCTATTTTGTTGAATATTTGCAGGCGATTGCTCTTCTGTAAACGCTACTTTTTTTACGTATTTAATATTATTTATACCTATGTATCCTGGTATTACCATGCGTAGCGGACCACCATGTGCTAATGGAAGTGGCTCGCCATTAACCTCCCAAGCAAGTATGGCTTCTTCAGAGGCCTCTGCTGGGACAGAGCGTTCTACAATAATTGTATTTGGGTCTAGACCTTCGGGGATTTCTTCTCCACCGGTGCTTGTCATATATTTTGCACCATCTTCCATACCACCAAGATGCTCTAAGAGATCTTTAACAGGAACTCCAGTAAATACTACGCATCCTGCGGCACCAACCTCCCATTGAGTTCCGCTTGGTTCGTGTGGGAACCATGCACGACCATTACCGGCACATTGTAAAACCATGGCAACGCTCTTTACGCCTATGTTCTTAAGCTCAGCAACGGTTAATGTTTTAGGAGAGCCAACACCTTCAATGGTTACACTCCATTCATCTGGGTTTTTTACTATTTCCTCTGAGGGTGGATTCACGTTGTTACGAACGTATAGTCTGTTAAGAGGTGTAATACCACTTTGCCCAAAAGCCGAACGTTTTGTCTCGATTGTGTTGGAGGAATGTAGGATCATTGAATCCTGATCTTTCCAGGCTACATAGTCGGGAAAGCTCTTGTCAGTTTCTTTTGCGGCAGCCGCAGCTTTTTCAGCCTCTGCCTTTTCTCCCATATCTGCTTTTGCTAGGCCACCAACGCTTGCGAATGTTATAGCGCTTCCCGTGGTTACCAGTAGCTTGCGTCGCGTTAGATCGGTGTTTGAGCTCATGTGATCTCCTGTTGTAAATATTAATACATGTGCTTATTTTTAATAAATTTTAAGCACATAACATATAAGTATATATTAAAAAGTGATTAGCGCTTTTTTAAGTTCTTTTAAGATAAATATTTATTTATTGAAACAATATACAAATGATTACTGAATTTTATTCGGCTACATAGTAAAAATAGATACAAAATAAGATCTTACTTCGATTGTTGTATATTATGGAGGCATAAATGAGATTGTTTAGGCAAACCGCTTTGGCAATGTCTATATTGGTTGCAAGTGTGGCTCAGGCCGACTCATCTGACACCTATTATTTAAATGTAGGAAAATTGCTTGCAGACCCAGCAACTGGTGAGGTGTTAACGGAACAAACCCTCACTATACAAAATGGAAAAATATCTGACCTTAAAGATGGTTATACAGATAATGAAGATGCTATTGACCTTAAAAATGCGTTTGTGCTGCCCGGTCTTATAGATAGCCATGTTCACCTTACCTCACAGCAGGGCGTTAACTCTAGGCTAGCGCGCGTAACGCAGTCTGACGCCGACTATGCAATGATAGGAGCTAACCATGCTCGAAAAACACTTTATGCTGGTTTTACAACCGTTGCGGACCTTGGCGGCTCTAATGAAGCAGTATTTGCCTTACGAGATGCTATAAAACGAGGCGATGTTGTAGGTCCAAATATAATAGCGGCGGGTGCTGCGGTAGCAGTACATGGTGGACACGGTGATGCCAACGGTTATAGCCCAGAGGTTCTCAACCTCCTAAGACGTACAAGCATATGTTCTGGCGCTGCAGATTGTCGCCGTGCTGTTCGTATGCAAGTTCAGGGAGGTGCTGATGTAATTAAGATAACAGCAACAGGCGGCGTTCTGTCTGACACTGCTGCTGGTTTGGCCCAGCAGTTTACGCAAGACGAGCTAGAGTCTATTGTTGAGGTTGCTCACAGGATGGGGCGTAAGGTAACAGCACACGCTCATGGGGTGGATGGAATTAATGCTTTTCTTAAGGCTGGTGGTGATTCTATAGAGCATGGTACGTATCTTGATGACGAGTCCATAGAACTACTGAAAAGTGAAGATAAATGGCTGGTACCCACATTATTAGCTGGTGACTTTGTAGCCAGAGTAGCATCAGGTCCGGATAACTTTTTCACACAGGCTCAAACTGATAAGGCTCTTGAAGTTGGTCCCAACATGTTAGACATGGCCAAGCGAGCCCATGCTGCAGGGGTGAAAATAGCCTTTGGAACTGACACAGGGGTTTCTGCTCATGGCGATAATGCACAAGAGTTTGCCCTTTTGGTAAAGGCGGGCATGAAGCCGTTGGAGGCTATTCAGGCAGCGACGGTGAATGCAGCTGAACATCTGGATATTAGTGACAAGGCCGGTAAAATAGCTCTAGACAGGCCAGCAGATTTAATCGCTGTCAAAAATAACCCC
>JAJYRX010000113.1 GCA_021793875.1 Pseudomonadota bacterium | reverse complement strand
TCTAAGGGCAACCACCTCATTCTCTTTGATATGCATTGAGACATCGAACAAAATATGTGAATCACCGTAGAAGGTGTTTATACCTTCGGCTTCAAGCAGGTTCATTCTTCTACCCCTCCTAGGTATGCTTCTTGTACTTCTTTGCTAGCTTTAATTTCCTCCGGTGTACCTTCTGCCAGGAAATTACCGTCATAAAGCACTGTTATTTTGTCGGCGAGCTCAAACATAGCATCCATATCATGCTCTACCACTAGAACCGTACGACCTTTACGTAGGTTTTTAAGTAAGGCTACGGTATGCACTCTTTCCTCTGGACTCATACCTGCTAAAGGCTCATCGAGCAACAAGACATTTGCACCGGTAGCCAACGCAAGTCCTATTTCCACCCTTCGTTTTTCTCCATAAGACAGCTCATGTATAGGGGTGTCTGCTCTGTGGGTAAGTTCGACCAACTCCATGGCCGCATCAACCTGTTCGAAGTAGTCTTTATTACCATTTAAGCTAGCCAACGCATCAAACTTGAATTGACCGCGCTTCTGACCAAGCACAGACATTAATATGTTCTGCCTAACGGTAAGGTCATCGAATAACTCGTTAACCTGATAGCTTTTGCTCATGCCCATTTGGCATACAGCAGTAACACCAACTCCAGTAATATCATCACCACGCAGATATACCTTCCCAAACGTTGGTTCTATTTCGCCTGCAAGCATTTTGAAGAAGGTGGACTTGCCTGCACCGTTTGGACCTATTAGCCCGCGAAGCTCACCTTCTTCAATGCTTACGGAGACACCTTTTACTGCCTTTAAACCACCATAGTGCTTAGCAATGTTATCGGCCCTTAAGACCGGAGTGCCAGTAGGGGCTTTAGGAACAGGCCTCATGGTAAGTGATGGAGCTTCACCTTTAGCAGTACCTGCTCCTGCCATAACCTGTGCTAAACGACTACTTGCTCTTCTACCGCGCCATGCAAAAAATTCGCCAACAACCCCACGCCTAAACAGAGTCACCAAAAGAACAAACACCACGCCTAGGATTAACCTCCAGTATGGTCCTATGGCATCTACAAACTGCAAAACCTCATAAAGATATAGCCAGATAGTTGCGCCAAATAACGGCCCAAGCAGGGTACCGGCACCACCCATAACGGTCTGTATGACAATTTCTGCAGAAGTGTGCAGATTAAAAGCATCGGGCGGCATATAACCTTGGAATAGTCCAAGAAGACCACCAGCCATACCCCCATATGCGGCAGCAACTATGAACACAGCTAATTTGTAGCTCCATATTTTGTGGCCCACAGCCATAGCTCGCGCAGGGTTTCCTTTTATTGCAGTCAAAACCACCCCAAATGGTGATGCTGCTATACGACGTGCAATTACAAACCCTATATAAAACATAACGGCCAGAAATATGTACATTGGCCATCCTGAATCTATTGGCATGCTCCAGAACCCGAGATCTATTTCAGGCATTGGTATACCTGGTATACCGTTTTCGCCTCCGGTCCAGTTGCGCAACGGCCCAAACTCAAGAAAGTAGATCATTTCGCCAAAAGCCAAAGTACTCATGGCAAAATATATACCGCTACGCTGCAAGGTTAGATAACCAATCATTAGCCCTAGTATGGCGGCAATTATTGTTCCAATAATAAGTGCCAGGAGCATATTTGAGACTATATCGGTAGTAAGTAGGTAAGCTGTTATAAAGCTTCCTGTGCCATAGAAAGCTGCCTGACCAAATGAAAGTAGCCCTGTATACCCAAATAGAAGGTCAAAGCCTAACCCAAACAGACCCCATATTAGAATACGCCCAAGAAGATCAGGGCCCATGCCAAGCAATGGAGCCAAATAAGGTGCCAAGCATAAACCAGCGGCAACAAACAGCTCTAAGCCATAGCGAGACATAAAACCGGAACCAGCAGCACTGTTTCTTGTTTTCTCATGACCTTTTGCCTGGCTGGTGTTAATGGTAGTTTCTGCATTCGTGCGGCTCATGCTCTGCCCTCCACACCCATAAGGCCTTGCGGCTTGAAGATAAGTATTAGTGCCATAGCGGCAAATAGCATTACATCGGAATATACCGGATCGAAAAGCGAAGTAAGACTCAGTATTTGTCCGGCAATAAGACCACCTAATATAGCTCCTGGGAACGAACCTACTCCACCTAGTACAACAACCACAAAAGACTGTATAAGGACGCGGAAGCCCATATCAGGAACTATAGATACAATAGGGGCATATATCATTCCGGCGAACCCAGCCGCCGCTGCACCTAGTCCAAACACTACTAAAAATGCCCTTTGTATATTGAGGCCAAGCAAACGGACCATCATCTGGTTTTCAATACCAGCTCTGATTATTAAACCTAAGCTTGTGCGGTATAGGAGAATCCAGAAGATGCCCAATGTTACGGCAGCTATAAGCAGGATTTCTACGCGGTATAGTGGATAAACTGTAAACCCCATATCTACTACACCGGCCCCCCAAGAAGGCATGGGTACGCGCTGCCCTACACCACCATATATACCTCGTATGACTTCTACTATTACTATGCTGACACCAAAAGTGACTAGAATTTGATCTTCGTGAGGCCGCTGATAAAAACGTTTAATTAAGACTCTCTCCATTACTAGGCCAACAATAAGCGCAGCAACTGCGCCGCCAGCTATTGCCAATATAAAGGAGCCAGTATGTGTAAATACCGAAAACCCGGCATAAGCACCAACAACGAATAAAGCACCGTGTGCAAAGTTTATTACACCTAAAGTGCCATAAATAATGGTCAATCCGGCAGCAATCAGGGAGAGCAACACCCCTAGTGCCAGACCATTAAACACTTGTGACATGAAAAGGCCCAGACTTGGCATATGTCCTCCCTGATTAACTAACCTTAATTAAAAACACTAGTAAACAAACCGGGAAAACTTATGCTGCAGGGTTCATTTTGCAACCAGCGTAATCTGGGGGTGGTAAGGTTTCTACTCCGTCAGCAATAGCAACAACATCGACCAAGTCATCTTCATTTTTCATTTCGGATGGCTTTTTACCCCTAACAATGGTGAAGTTTGCCGCACCATCGTGGTCTTCTGCACGGAAGTAGACCTCGCCCCCCACGGTATATGGTCGTTTGTGGTTTATGCTATCTTCCAGAGCCTCAACAACTGAGGGTGGGTGGAATGTTCCAGCACGTTCAATGGCATCTGCCCATAAAAGCATGGTCATAAAAGCGTTATGTTCCGGATCACGAGGTTTAGCACCAAACTTTTCCTCGTATGCCTCTACAAAGTTTTTAGCCATTTCATACTTTTCAGCATGAGTCCACCAAAAGACCATGGTTCCGTATACACCCTCCATAATTTCCGGGCCCACTTCTTCCAACATATATGCTGGAAGATATGGCACGCACATTTTCATGTTTTTAAGCACTCCGAACTCGTATGCTTGTTTAGCAGAGTTAACCGCATCAGCACCGTAATCCAGATTAATCATGATGTCGGCACCACTATTTGCAATGTTGAGCATGTAGGAACTGTAGTCAGTAGCGCCCAGTGGGTGAATTTGTGGGTTGTCTATGGTTGTCCACCCCTGCGCTTCGGTAAACTCACGCATATGGTCATGAATTGAGTGGCCATAGTTGTAATCAGGAACCAAATAGATTGCTTTAAGATCTTTGCCGTAATCTTCAGCCATTACAGGCGCAATAGCCTTAGCAGCGGTATATGCATGGTGACACAAACGGAACCCATAACGACGACAGTCTTTACCTGTAGTGTCACTAGAACCACTTATTACACTAAAGTAAAGTGTTTTGGCCCGTTCACAAGTATTTTGCAATGCAATAGCTACTGAACTGCTAACAGAGCCAGCTATCATCATGGCTTTATCTTGACGCAAGAATCGTGTTGCCGCCTGAACTGCACTGTTAGGCTTGGTCTCAGCATCACCTATTGCCAAAACAAGCTCTTTGCCCAGAATACCTTGCTTAGTAAGTGGGCTAACAAGTTTTATGCGTTCATCACCATTGTTAATCATTTCAGCAGCCAGCTCAAAACCACGCTGCTGTCCCGCACCTTCAGCTGAATAAGGTCCGGTCAGGTCAAGAGTTAAACCAGCAACTACCTTATCTCCTTTAACTCCATCTGGATAATTGCCTATTGGAGGGTACTCTTTATCTTGCGCGAATACCCGACTGCTATATGATGCCGGAAGCAACAAGCCGCCCGCCACACCAGCACTAGTTTTTAAAAAACTACGACGAGGTGCGGCCGCTTTTTGTAGTTTGCTACGTGAGTTGTTATTCACTGCATGTCTCCTTTATATACTGCGGTTTATGTGTAGAAGCGCTTATAAAGCCTGTGTAAGTGCCTACTTATGTAATTCTTTTTAAACCGGCAATAACACATAGGCTGCAGTAAGGCTGTAATCCGCACTGCAAAATGCTTATGATGCAAATTTATTAATGAATATTTCTTGTGCGTGCAGATTGATACCAGACTAGCAAAAGTCTTTTTTAGCCTTTAACGCGAATAGGACATGCAATGTTTAGAATCGGACTTTTTAAAGGGTAAACCAGAATTAGAGAACCTTAGACCTTAGTCTACTTATTGTTTTTTTGATCCCAACCGCCACCTAATGCAGTTATAAGCTTGACCACAAGATTTAGCTTGTTTGTTTGCAATGAAATTGCCGTTCTTTGTGCATTTAAATGTGACGTTTCAACTTGAATAACGCTGAGGTAATCTACCATGCCAGCATTATATTGGTTACGAACCATATTCAGTGATTCAGTAGATGCCTGCAACGTCCTGTTATGTATGCTTATTTCCTTATCTAAGCTAGATAGTTCTACTAACAGATCCTCCACCTCTTTTAATGCATCAATAACAGTCTGCTTGTATGCAGCAGCCTGCACATCATAATTGGCTAAAGCTTCATCTACACGCGCACTACGCAGACCACCATCAAATATGGTTAAGGCCAAAGCGGGACCCAAAGACCAAAAACGTGCTGGGGCTGTCAACCAACTAGACCAGCTACCACTACGGTAACCACCTTGTGCACTTAGAGTGAGGTCTGGAAACCATGCTGCCTTTGCCACACCTATACTTGCAT
>JAJYRX010000112.1 GCA_021793875.1 Pseudomonadota bacterium | reverse complement strand
AGAGCCAAGATTTATACTACCTGTACTATTTTAGATACTAGTTCTGCAGTGTTTTTAGCTTCTAGCTTTTTCATTAGTCTAGCTCTATGAACTTCAACGGTACGGTGTGAAATATCCAGAATCTGAGCTGTTTCTTTGCATGTTAAACCATTAACTATATAGCCAGCTATTTCACGTTCACGAGGTGTAAGCTTTACCACGCGGGTATCGTGGTGTCTTATACGTTCAAAACTCCATACCATGAACTCAAATGGATCATTGGGAGTTAAAGTTACTCCGCGTGCACGTGCCCAAAATATTTGCTTGTTGCGGTGCTGCATAAACCGCTCGTCTTCGTATATTGTGTTGCTTTCCATGGCCTTAAGGCAGCGTTGGCCAATAGCGTAATAATCGGCACTATTTGGGTAAAGCTTTAATATAAGCTCTCCTTCAAGCTCTTCTTCCTTATATCCAAATAGATCCGCAAATGATTTGCTGCAGCGCAGAATATATCGTTGACTAGTCACTACCAAAGGCGCGGGTGATTCTATAAAAGCAATTTTATCTAGTTGTAGTTCTGTATCGATTAGACTTTTTATGTTGCCCTTCAAAATGATCCTCCTTTTAAAATCGACCCTTACAACTTAAAAAACGTGCTATTAACAGTATGATATACGAAAAACTACTAAGTTATGTACGTAGTTGCGCGTATAGACATACGTAGGTAGCTGGTTCACTATAGAAAAATAATATGGAGGCAGTTATGACAAACAAAGTGTCTATAGTTGGCAGTGGTCATACCAAGTTTGGTCGTTTAGATGCACTAACATTGGAAGACCTTATAGTGCAGGCATCCCAGGAAGCAATTTCTGAAGCAGGTATAGAGCCAGCTCAGATCGATGCTGTTTATCTTGGTCATTTCAATTCTGGTCTGGTTAGTGATGGTTTTGCTTCATCTCTAATACATCAGGTATCGCCCGATTTGCGCTTTAAACCAGCTACGCGATGCGAAAACGCTTGTGCATCAGGTTCTGCTGCAATATTTTCTGCAATTAATGCAATATCGTCTGGTGAGGCAGATGTGGTACTAGTGGTAGGAGCAGAAAAAATGACCTCGCGTACCACAGCAGAAGTAACCAAGGCACTTGCTGGTGCTGGCTATCAGAACGACCCTAATGAGGCGGCTCTTAGCTTTCCTCAGTTGTTTGGTCTAGCTGCTGCACAATACGAGCAGCGGTACAGTAGCCCCATGAGCGCAATGGCACGTATTGCGTCCAAGAATCATTCTAATGCCATGCTGAACCCATTGGCCCAAATGCATCGGGAAATGGATTTTGAGTTCTGCAATACGGTATCTGATAAAAACCCGGTAATAGCCAATCCACTCCGACTATCAGATTGTTCACTTATTTCAGACGGTGCTGCTGCAATTATATTGGTGAACTCTAAAGTAGCAGGTAATTTTAAACATCATGTATCTATTAAGGGTCGTTGCCATGTTAGCGATATGTTGCCTATGGCAAACCGTGACTTCATTAGCTTTGAAGGCCCGAAAATTGCTATTTCTAGGGCTATGGAAAATGCAAATGTTAGCCTTAACGATATTAGCTTTGCCGAGGTTCACGACTGCTTTACAATTGCCGAGCTTTTAATATACGAAGCTATGGGTCTTGCGCCTAAAGGAGAAGGCGCGCGAGCAATAGAAGACGGCACTGTTACGCGTGCTGGCAGCCTACCGGTAAACGTATCTGGTGGTCTTAAGGCAAAAGGTCATCCTGTAGGTGCTACTGGTGTATCTATGCATGCAATATCTTATAGGCAACTTACAGGGCAGGCCGGAGATATGCAGCTAAATAAAGCTGACTATGCGCTTATATTTAATATGGGTGGTTCGGCCGTTGCTAATTATGCCACTGTTCTAGAGGCGGGGCGATAATTGTTATGAATGTTGCACAATGGCTTTATTCAACTGCTTTGCGTTGTCCTGATGCCCCTGCTTTGTACAGTGGGGTAAAACCAGTTGCAAACTATTATGAGTTTGCACAGAGTGCGGCTACTCTAAGTAAAAGGCTGGTAGATCAGTACGGTATAAGCTCTGAAGATCGTATAGCCATTTATATGGCAAACCGCGTAGAGTATTTGGTTGTTATGTATGCGGCCTGGTGGGTTGGGGCAACTGTTGTTCCCATAAACAGTAAGCTGCATATAAACGAAGCAGCATGGATACTAGATAACGCACAAGCCAGTTTGGTTTTTACTGATAATGGTAATACTTTCAAAAAGCAGAACTTGCCTGACAGTTGTTTGGAAGAAACCGTCAACATAGCAGCACAGGAAATTTCTGCGGCAAGCAAGCAGCGACAAATAACATGTCCAGTAAGCTTGCTGCCCAATAGCCTGGCATGGTTATTTTATACATCTGGTACCACTGGACGCCCAAAAGGTGTAATGCTAAGCCATGCAAATCTTATGGCCATGACTCTATGCTACCCCCTAGATGTAGATACCGTTGAGGGTAACGAGGCCAAAATATACGCGGCACCAATGTCGCATGGTGCGGGTTTATACAACTTTATGTTTGTAAGAGTCGGCGCCCGGCATGTTGTGCCCGAGTCGCGCGGATTCAACAGTCACGAAATATTTGATATTGCTGACATTTTGCAACATGCTACGTTATTTGCAGCCCCAACCATGGTTAAGCGTATGGTTGCCTATGCTAGGGAACATAATGTATGTAGTGATGGAATAAAAACTATAGTTCTCGGTGGTGCGCCAATGTACGCATCCGACTTTCAAGATGCCATTAGCGTAATGGGTACGAGGTTTGCACAAATTTATGGTCAAGGTGAAAGCCCCATGACTATAACTGCCATTCCTAAGTCCGTTATTAGCGATAGTAGTAATCCTCGTTGGCAAGCGCGTCTTGCGTCAGTTGGATATGCACAAAGTTGCATAGAGATTCGCATAACAAATAGTGATTTTATAGAACAGCCAACTGGTACCGATGGTGAAATCATGGTTCGAGGTCCTTCGGTGATGATGGGGTATTGGCGTAATGAAGAGGCTACCAAGGAAACACTAGTCGATGGTTGGCTACGTACAGGCGATATCGGCTTCGTTGATGAAGAAGGTTTTCTTACGTTAACTGACCGTTCCAAAGATGTAATTATTTCAGGTGGGTCAAACATATATCCACGTGAGATTGAAGAGGTGCTTATAGCACACGAGGACGTTTTTGAAGTGTCAGTTATTGGTGTAGAGGATAAGGACTGGGGTGAAACCGTAGTAGCTATTGTGGTGCCTGTTGAAGGGAAAAAACCTAGTCATGAAACTCTAGATGAGTGGTGTAAGAGTCAAGTCGCTGCTTTTAAGCGACCCAGAAAATATATTTTTGTCAGTGAGCTTCCTAAAAACAGCTATGGCAAGGTTCTTAAAACTGAACTACGTCAACAGTTCGGATAATCACTGCTTTTCATGTGTTGTTGATCGGAGGAGAGTCAAAATGAAACGACGTCAATTTATACAAGCAGCAGGACTTGTTGCCGGTGCTGGAGCCTTTGGTGGGCTTGTCGCTCCGGTTTTTGCCAAGTCTAAAGTAAAAATGAAGTTCGAGAGCTATGTTACAGAAACAGCAGGGCCATCGTGGATAGACCGTTGGTTTCTTGATGAATTAGAAAAGCGTACCGATGGTGAGGTGCAAGTAGCACGCTACTGGGCAGCATCTCTGAATAAGGTGGGTGAGCATTTGTCTGCGGTTAGTGACCGTACTATAGATATGAGCCTTATATCACCAGGATATTACCAGTCAGACCTACCGGTTACCCGTGGTCTTGAGTGGTACTTCAATATGACAAGGGCTGACTCTTTGCTTAAGGTTTGCCAAGAGGTTTATAGTAATTTTGAGCCATTGCGTGATGAATGGGAGAAGCGTCATAAAGCTAAGGTTCTGTACTGGACTAACTGGAACTATGCGCCCATGATAACGCGCAAAGAAGTTAACTCACCGGAAGATCTCAAAGGTCTAAAAATTCGTGGCTATGGTGTTGCTAATGATGTCATAGAGCGTTTGGGCGGGACTGGTGTTCCAATGGCTGCGCCAGAAGTATATACAGCTCTGGAGCGTGGCGTTCTAGATGGTGTATATGGGTTTGACTTTATTACAGCAGTTTCATACAAGCTTCATGAAATTGCACCACATTTTACTGATATGGGTGACGGTCCACATGCCCCATCAGCAGTGGTAATTAACGTTGATGTATGGAACTCTTTACCAGAAGAAATTAAGGTTGTGTGCAACGAGCTTCAGCAAGAGATATACGCTACACAGTACTCTGAAATAATGACTAAGGTGTTGGCTGAATATGTAGAAAAAGCTGAGTCAGAGGGTGTTAAGTTTAATATTTGGTCTGATGAACAAAAGCAGAAGGCAAAAAATATAGTACAGCCCGATGAGATAAATCACTGGATAGAAACTGTTGCCAAGCCCAACAATATAGATGGCGAAGCTATGCAGAATCTTATTAATGAAGCTATAGAAAAATATGATCCTCAAGGAACACTATTACGTCCGGAAGAGATAGCTCTTGAGTCTTAAATATAAATATTAAATGGGGCGGCCGGATAGCACCGGCTGCTGTAATGCTATGTCAAACCTGGAAAAGTTGTTCAACAAAATATCCGATATATTCGGAGCTGTTTCAATGTTGTGCATGGGCTTTTTAATGATAGGAACCACCATAGATGTAACGGTGCGAGCTGTTTATGGAAGGTCCATTTCTGGCGTATTTGAAATGGCTGAAACCAGTATGGTGTTATTGGTTTTTCTAGGCTTAGGATGGGCACAGCGTGACGGATCTCACATCAGAGTAACTATGCTTACCCAGAAGTGGTCAGATAGCACAAGAAGGTTCACAGAGACCATCGCATGGTCCATGGCCGCCTTGCTACTTTTGTTGCTAGCCATTCCTTCATCTGAGGACGCCATAAAGTCTTTTCTTATAAAAGAATTCAGGTGGGGGTTTGTTGAGTTTCCAATTTGGTGGGCAAAAATAATTCTAGCTATAGCCTTATGGTTTGGGTTCCTACAAATGCTTTTGTTTTCGATTCGCATAGCTATTTGTGGAGTACCTAACATAAATGAAGATAAAC
>JAJYRX010000111.1 GCA_021793875.1 Pseudomonadota bacterium | reverse complement strand
CCTTGCCGCGCAACCACCACAGTCCGACACGACGTTATTACGCGAAATACCCTATAACTACACTTCTTACTCAGATCGTGAGATATTAATTCGATTATTAGGGGAAACTGCCTGGAGCCTATTATCAGACTTGCGAGATCAGCGTAATACTGGGCATTCAGCACGCATGTTATTTGAAGTACTTGGCAATATATGGGTTGTACAACGTAACCCATATTTACAAGACGACCTACTCAATAGTCCTAAGCGGCTTAACGAGCTTATATCTGCCATGAACCACAGACTGGACGCAATACATCAGCGTCGCGAACTAGATAATACCAGTCGAGATAACAAGGTGGGGCAACTTCTATCCATAGCAATTCAATCCATAGCTACATTTCATGCAGAGTTCAATACCATTTTGGAAGCTGACTACATAGTAGTAGAAATGGCCAAACATATACTTGGGCCAGACTGGCTACAAAACTATGTGCGACAAGCTAATTCAGGCGGTATAGAACGCGTACTTCTTTAATGGTAACTACTATGTCTAGTAAAGCAATTATTATTTCAGCACCTTTACCAAGTGATCTACGAGACAATCTTAAACAACAATATAATATTTTTGATATACCAATGGGGGTTAATCCATCATCGGTATTAACACTCAAACAATGCGAAAAAGTAGTTGGCATAATCACCTCCGTTATTACAAACTACGGGCCAAAAGAAATGGATTTATTTCCTTCTCTAAAGGTAATTTCCAACTTTGCTGTAGGTTTTGACAACATAAATATACAAGAAGCTAGTCAACGGAATATTCTTGTCTGTAACACCCCAAAGGTACTAGATAATGCCGTTGCCGATCTGGCATTTGGCCTAATAATATGTGTAGCACGCGATCTAATAAACGTAGACTCGTACGTAAGAAAAGGGTTATGGGAGAAAAAAGGGCCTCCACCACTAGGCACTGATATTCGTGGCAAGACACTTGGCATATTGGGTATGGGAAGAATAGGACTTGCTTTGGCAAAAATTGCCAAAGCCTTTGACATGCAAGTAATTTACCATAACCGTAACCAAGACAAGAAGGCTGAGGAATCAGGTCTGGCAAGCTATCGTAATAGAGACGACCTATTTTCAGAGTCCGATTTCCTAAGCATACATTTACCATTAAATAACAGCACTAGAAGCTCTGTAGGAAAACGAGAGTTTGACCTAATGAAAAGTACTTCTTACTTGATAAACACCGGACGTGGTGCCGTAATTAACGAACCCGACTTAATAGATGCTTTAAAATCTGGCGCCATTGCCGGTGCTGGGCTTGACGTTATGGCCAACGAGCCTATATCGACAGACCACCCATTCTGCCACCTTAAAAATGTTGTACTTCAGGCTCATATTGGTAGTGCAACTGTAGAAACCCGTGATGCCATGATACGACTTGCAACAGCTAACTTACAAAACGCATTACAAGGTAAAAAACCTGAAGCAATGGTAAACCCAGATGTGTTTAACCCCTAACCGCAGATAAAAGCAAGGCGGCATAAAGTGCGGCGGCAGCGTACAGTACCTGATCCATACCAGCATACATGGCTATCAATACAGCAGCTGACGCACCTAATACAGAATAAATTCCATTTATAGCCCACATCCAAGGTACTGCACTCTGAGATCCTATCAACCCCAAACTTCTTAAGGCCAGTGGAAAGGGTATACCCATTAACACAGACACAGGTGCTATTAGTAATAGCGCATAAGAAACTCTTGCATACATACTAGTATCTATTAGCCAGCTTAAAACATTTGGCAAGAAAAGAGCATAAACAAAACATGCTGTTGATACTAATGCTCCAGCAACTGCTATGTAATCACCTTCCTTATACCGAGGAACTCTTGTGCTAATAGCACTACCCATGCCCATAAACATGAGCATAGATCCAAGTAATAATGCTAGAGCCATTACAGGGTCACCAAGAAAGAATGTAAGACGCTGCACCAGGGATACTTCTACCAACATGAATCCACAACCAAGCAACGCAAATATCAGAGGCGCCTTTAATAACCTTTTACGCCTAGCATTTTTATCCGACTTAAAGCCTATAAATATTGGCCAAAACAATATAAAAACAGATGTAAATAGTGCCGTATAAAACAGCAACTCTAAAGGTTTTGGCACTCCAAAATCTGTATTGTAGAAAAATGGTCTATTATCAGTTACTGGCGAAATATTATGCCCATACTCCGCAATAAAAGCTTCCAAGCCATCTATATTTAGCCTTCCCTGCGCAATAGCCTGCAACATGGGATTACCTACCCCAGGTTGGTCTGCATAAGGAATAAAAGAAGCGGCCAAAGAGTAGTCATTAGCTCTTATTTCTTCAAATAACGATGGTGCAATATTTTGCTTAAAAGGTGATTTACTTACGACCACGATGGGGTACGGGAAGGATCCTAGTACATAAATATGCCGCATAGCCTGCGCGGACGTCACCCCCTGGTCACTCATAACATCTAGTATCACTCTTACTAATCGCACAACTGCTAATTCATCGTGTGTAATAATTAAAAGCTGCCCATTTGATGACAGATGATTAATATATTGCGATATGGCTTCCTGAGTAAGCAGATAACTTTCTGTTAAAGCAAAGCCCTCTCGACTACGACTAGTGTTCGTAACGGGTAAACTCATCATTATAAGGTCGTATACATTGTCATCACGCTCTATAAAATGACGACCTTCAGCCTTAACTACATTTATATGTTTAAACCCTGAATACAGATGACCATTGTAGTTACTGTTTTGCTTCATAATTGCAAGCAAATCTGGGTTTACCTCGGCGGCAACTATATTCTTATAGCCCGCGCTAGCAGCAAGTAGCACGTCACGCCCACCACCAGGGCCAATAATTAATGCTTTTTCCCTCTCAGAAGGCATAAACCTAAAAGGCACAGCCCCTGGAAAATGTTTTAATAATCTATCAACAGCTGGACCAGGGCTCTCAAAATTGCCACTAAACTGATACATAGGTGTACCAGCTGTGCCATCTATGTATATATCTCTGTGATCTGGGTTATCTTTGTATTTTATAAGCTGTGTTCGACCAAAAGCGCTCCATATGGTGCTACTGACTTCACCACCCCAAGGGCCGCTAATAGCATCAGAGATTTCCTTATCCGGGTTTAAATTCTTAAACCATATGCTGTCTTTATTATTGTTTATAACGTAATTAGTAAGAATTACGCTCACTATAAATGTTATAAAAGCTAGCCAGCCCCACAGACCACGCTTGTACTTGAAAAACAACAACACAACACAGGCAACAGATATAACTAGTGCAAACATAAACACTGCAACTACTGCACCGTATAACTGCAAAGCTAATACTGATAGCGCTGCACCAAAAGCTGCACCCAACAAATCTATAGCATAGACACGACCTGAAGATGATCCACAGTTACGATATACGACCGAAAAAAAACAACCGCCAAATGCAAACGGTATTATTATTGCAAGCCAATATAGCGATAAATGACTATATAAGGATTGATTGTCGGCAATATAGACAATCGCCACCAACGAAACAATAACCGACACAGCTGTTAAAACAGCATATTTTTGCAGGCGATTTGCCACTATGCCAGAAGACTCTGACGCATATTGGTGCATTAAATGGGTAATAACACCACCCAGGCCTATTCCTAACATTGACAGCGAAAGAATGGCAAATGCATAGTGATGTGATAGCACAGCTGATAATAATCTTGCAAATACAATCTGCAGTGAAAGCAGTGCTAAAGAAACAAGAAAAACAGCGCCCATAATAGGGGCGCCGAATAGTTCTTTGCTTTTGAGATCCGAGCCAGTTCTTACCGGCTCGGATTTTTCTGACACTATTGTCAACTTATCCGCCTACTAGTGTTGGTAACCATGTTATAAGCTCAGGATAAACCATAAGCACAAACAAGGCGAACAGCTGTAACAGAAGGAATGGCACCACACCCTTGTATATATCCATCATGGATATACCTGGAGGTACGGTACTACGCATATAGAAGAGTGAGTAACCAACTGGTGGAGTTAAGAATGATGCCTGTAGGTTTACTGCAATCATGACTATCATCCACAGTCGATCAAACCCTAATTCAACTGCTAATGGCAAAAACACTGGGAATGTAATAAGGATAATACCTACCCAATCAAGCAAGAAGCCCAGTATGAATACTATTAGCATCATCATGCCAAACATTCCCCATCTATCTAGGAAATCTGCTGACATAATGAGGTTGGTTACAACTTCCCTACCACCTAGACCCAGAAAAACTTGAGTAAAGATAGTGGCACCAACCATTACCATGATAACCATACAACTAGTACGCGTAGCTGACCACACGGACTCCTTAAGGGCGGACCATGTGAACCTGCCATAAAAAACCATTAATACTAGCGATAAGAATGCGCCAATACCAGATGCTTCTGTTGGAGTAGCAACACCAGCCCATATGGACCCTAGCACACCAAAAATAAGTAGTACGGGCGGCACTAGGTTAACCAATACCATACGAGCGATTTGGGCATTGGTGTATCGGTTACGCTCCTCTAATGATATCTTTGGTGCCATATCAGGCTGTAGCCAGCTTCTTATAAGCACGTAGAAGAAGTAAAGTGCTGCGAGCAATAAACCAGGTATCAAGCTACCAGCAAATAAACGGCCAACAGACTCACCTGACTGGTCAGCCATAATAACCAGCATAATACTTGGTGGAATAATAATTCCTAAAGTACCACCACTAGCTACTACTCCAGTTGCGAGCTTTTTGTCGTAGCCGTACTTAAGCATGGCTGGCAAAGCCATGAACGACATACTTATGACGGAAGCACCAACCACACCGGTAACCGCGGCAAAAACAGTAGAAAGAATTACTACTGTAAGCGCAACAGCTCCGTTGAATCGACCTAAAGCGTATTGCAGCGCTCTGAATAACCCTTCTGCAATGCCCGAACGATCTAATATTGCCGCCATAAATATAAACATAGGTATGGCAGCAAGTAGCTCGTTAACAGAGGTTTGCCAGAACCTGTTTACAAACATGGGAAATACTCTTTCTCCCATGCCGAAGTAGCCAAACACAACACAGATCGGA
>JAJYRX010000110.1 GCA_021793875.1 Pseudomonadota bacterium | reverse complement strand
CATCATTAGCTTTATCTAGCTCTGATGTAATACCGTATAACCGCTTACGACTACTTAATGGCAGTGATGTGGCAATTTCTATGTTTTGATCTATAACACCCTCCCAATGATGTTGATCGATCTGTGCAGTTATAAACCCGAGGTCCTCAGCTTCTTGTGCATTAAACATACGAGTGGTTTGAAGCAACGAACGAGCATTTTCATTACCTATAAGCCGTGCTAAACGGCCCGTGCCTAGCACCAGACCAAACTTTAATCCGGGCATACGAAACTTACTGTCGGTAGTTGCTATTCTTACCTTACAGCTAGCAATAATATCTGCTCCAGCACCAAAGTTAGAACCATGAGCCATTGCCATGGTTAAGCATGATGAGTAAGCTATTTTCTGCAATAGGGTTTCTATACGCACAAACCTTAAAAGCAAATCGCCTTCGCTTGCTGATTCATATCCAGTGAAATCAAAACCAGCACAAAAGTTTTTTCCTTCACCCATAAAAACTATTAGAGGTATTTGCTTGCACTCAGCCTCGGCAATTCCTGCAATCATTTCCTCTACCAAGGTAGCAGACAATGCATTACGCTTTTCCGGCCTATTAAGGGTAAAAACCCAGTGCTTTTCATGCTTTGTTATTACCAACTCTTTTGACTGGGATTCAAATTCCATAACTTAGGCCTCTTCATTTATATTTAAAGTATTAAACACCTGTTCATTATGCTCACCTAGTGCCGGTGGACCCGACCTTACAGGAAGACCCACACCATTAAAGCGTAAGGGAGAAACAAAAGTTTTGGTTTTAACACCATTTGGCAAAGTCAAATCACGAACCCAATCCATGTGTTCTACCTGTGGGTCTTGAAGCGCCTCGGAGTAATTGTTTATTGGGGCGCATGGAACACCCTCTGCCCTGAACCTATCCAACCAGTAGTCGGCATCATGTTGAGTAAACAACTCTTCAAGAATTACACGTAGCTCATCTTGATTAGATGCCCGCAACGATGGATTAAGGAACCTCTCATCTTCAAGCAACCCCGGTATTTTGACGACACTACAAACCTTGTTCCACAAAACATTGTTACCAGCGGCCATTGCGAAATACCCGTCTTTACATTCAAAAGCCTGATAAGGTGCATTCCTTGGGTGTTTTGAGCCCATTTTCACCGGGTCTTTCCCGCTACCGAAGTATTCAGATGTTTGTAAAGCAGCTATTGCAAGGGTTGTTCCTAGCATAGGCACATCTATATGAGCGCCCTTACCTGTTTGTTGAACAGTACGTAATGCAGCTGCTACTGCAAAAGCACCGTACAGGCCAGCTGCAAAATCTGCAAGTGGAACACCACACTTTACAGGCGCCCCGTCATCCTCACCAGTGACACTCATAACACCACTCATGGCCTGTAGCGTAAGGTCAAAGCCCCCCTCTGAAGAGCGCGGCCCACTTTGGCCAAAAGCAGAAATGGAACAATATAAAAGCCTTGGATTTATGCTTGCCATAGTTTCATAATCTAAGCCCAGCCTTTTCATCACGCCTGGCCGATTATTTTCTAGCAAGATATCAGCATTTTCTGCAAGTTTTTTAGCTTTCTCTATGTCAATTGGATTCTTGAGATCTAAAGTAACAGAGCGTTTGTTTCTATTGAGAGAAGCAAAATTTTCACTATAGCCCTCAGATATTGGTGGCCAAGCTCGTAAAGAGTCGCCATTAGGATGCTCAACCTTGATTACGTCAGCACCCATATCTGCAAGTAGCATACCGCAAAATGGCCCAGCAGCTACATTACAAAACTCTATTACTTTTACACCCTCTAAAGGGAGCTTTTCATTCATACCTGCCTCCAACCTTTATTTATTTGTTTACGTCTACCACCACACGACCGCGAAGTTTGCCATCGAGCAGATTACTTGCGGTAGCCACAGCATCTTCTAACCCAATGGTCTGGCTGCTTATAAGATCAAGCTTTGACATGTCTAGGTCTTTGGCCAGACGCCCCCAGGCTTGAATTCGTTCTTCTACGGGACACTGAACGCTGTCAATACCAACTAAAGACACCCCGCGCAATATAAATGGAGCTACAGTTGCCGGGAAATACATAACCCGAACACGACCACAGGCCGTAACTACACCACGATATTTTGTAGCTGCACATACATTTGCCAGTGTGTGACTGCCCACAGTGTCTATTGCTCCTGCCCAACGCTCTTTAGCTAAGGGACGACCAGGTTCGTTAAGCGTATTTCTGTCTATTATTTCGGCACAACCCAACTCTTTTAAGTACTCTGATTCCTGTGGACGGCCTGTAGAGGCTACAACTTGATAACCAAGCTTAGACAAAATAGCAATGGCAACACTGCCAACACCACCCGCAGCACCAGTTACTATAATTTCCCCCTTATCCGGTGTAACACCATGTTTTTCCAGAGCCATTACGCAAAGCATAGCGGTATAGCCTGCAGTACCTATGGACATACTTTGTTCTGGCGTAATACCCTCTGGCAAGTGAATCAACCATTTAGCTGGGAAACGTGCTTTTTGTGCAAGACCACCCCAATGCGCCTCGCCCACACCCCAGCCATTCAGTAACACCGTATCCCCCTCTTTAAAGCGGTCAGAATCACTAGCCTCAACCACTCCAACAACATCTATACCTGGCACCATTGGAAATGATCTGACTACCGGGCCAGCTCCAGTTATGGCAAGAGCGTCTTTGTAGTTCAGGGTTGAGTAAAGCATTTTTACCGTAACATCCCCATCAGGGAGCTGACTTTCACTAACAGACTGAACTCCAGCCCTATACCCTTGATCGTCCTTTTCTATAACTATTGCCTTGAACACTGACTACCTCCAATTATTAATTACAGACAACAATGCGTTCTGATATATAGAACAGCATTTCAAATTGATTAAATATCATCATAAATGAAAATTGAGAATATTCCCAATACTATTATTTTTTATTAATAGACTCTGGACTAGATAGTGTTCTAACCTATAATATTTCACCATGATCCATTAATTAGAACGCTGTTTTACAATTTCCCTGAGAGGCTATATGTCCAATTACCGCGCCGCTGATCTGCTAGTTGATATTCTGATTAGTCAAAATATTTCTCGTGTATTTTGTGTACCTGGTGAAAGCTATTTGACTGTTCTAGACGCATTTACGGAAAAACCTGATATAGAAGTGGTTACTGCTAGGCATGAAGGTGGAGCAGGTTTTATGGCCCTTGCTGACGCAAAAACTAATGGCCTACCTGGCGTTTGTTTTGTTAGCCGTGGACCAGGCGCAATGAATGCATCTATAGCTGTACACTCGGCAAGGCAAGATGCTCTACCACTGATTATGTTCGTTGGTCAGGTTTCAAGGGCAGACCTTGGGCGCAATGCGTTTCAAGAAATTGACTATGTGTCTATGTGGCAACAAATGGCTAAGTGGGTATGGGAGGTAACTGATGCCAACCAGCTGGAGGAAGTTATATTGCGTGCATTCCAGGTTGCCCAATCAACAACTCCAGGGCCCGTTGTAATTTCTCTACCTGAAGACATGCTAGATGAATACGTCTTCAAACCTAGTATTAATGAGCAAATTGAAACACCAAATATTGGTTGTGATACCTTGTTAGCAGGTAAAGCTCAAAAGCTACTAGCACAAGCAAAAAAACCGTTAGTAATTGCAGGTCAAGAGTTAAATAACCATGAAGGTAGAGTTGCTCTGAAAGCTTTTGCTGAAAAATACCGCATACCAGTTGCACTAAGTTTCAGGCAACAAGACCTATTTGCAAATGATCACCCTTATTATGCTGGTCATCTTGTATTTAACGCACCTAAAAAGCTTGTGTCTATACTCTCTGATGCAGACCTCATACTAGCCATAGGAACAAGGCTGGGAGATGTCACTACCAAAGGCTACACATTTCCTAAAGCTCCTAAACCTGAGCAGGATCTTATACATGTATATCCAGATGCATTTCACATCGGCAGAAACTTTAAAACTACTATAGGTATACCCGCAGACCCCACAACGTTCTGCAACCACCTTATAAGTATGGACGCGTCTGCTAACGAATCTGAAAAAGAAGCCTGGCTGAAACATGTATCTAGCGAAGTTAAGTCGTTATACGCATGGGAGCCGCAGACATCATCCGATGGTGTCGTATTCGGTAACGTTGTAAATGCAATTAATAAATTGGCAGATAAAGACGCAATAATATGCGTTGACGCGGGTAACTTTAGTAGTTGGGTACAAAGAATATTTGTGTTCAACAACGAGAGACGTATGGTCTCAACAATATCAGGCTCTATGGGTTCAGCAATACCTTCAGCAGTAGCCGCAAGTCTTAGGTTTCCTGATAGACAAGTTATAGCTTTTGTTGGGGATGGCGGTTTTATGATGACAGGTAACGAATTGGCTACTGCACAACAATATGGGGCTAATATAAAAGTTGTAGTTTCTGATAACAAAAGCCTTGCAACCATACGGCTGCATCAGGAACTGCATTTCCCAAACCGTGTAAGTGCTACTAATTTATCAAACCCCGATTTTGTAGCCCTAGGCAAAGCACATAATATATCTAGTTATAGAATTACAAACGAAGAGTGTGTAAATTCAATTATTTCTCAAGCGCTTTCTGAGCCCGAGTCAGCGCTTATAACTGTAGATACAAGCATTGAACATATAGCAGCGTTTGCCACTTTATCTGAAATTATTGAAAAGTAATATAAGGGCTACCATTATGGGTAGCCCTTAAACTTAGTCTAATGTGATATTTTGATCTTTTATCAAAGCAGACCAAGTTTCTCGCTGCTCTTTCTCGTAGCTTGCCAGCTCTTCACCGAACAAATTGCCAGGCTCTGCCCCCAGTGAGTTAATACGCGCAACAATTTCTGGATCTGCTAATACCTTTTTAGAAGACTCTATTAATGTGTCTATAACATGTTCTGGCGTTCCCGATGGAGCGTATAGTGCAAACCAAGACATAACATCTAATCCTTCCATTCCAGACTCACTAAAGGTAGGCAGATCTTTGGCTTCTGGATTACGCTTGCTACCACTTTGAGCAATACCCCTTATTAATTTACCTGACTTTATTTGTCCTAATGAACCGGCTAAATTATCAAACAGCAAGTCTACCT
>JAJYRX010000109.1 GCA_021793875.1 Pseudomonadota bacterium | reverse complement strand
CTTCAAGCTAACTAGACTAGACAATGCCGCTACACCCCACAAAAAGAAAAATGCAATAGCGTAAGCTTGTTGCCTAGGTGCAGTTATGTGCCCAAACACTGCTACGTCTTGTGGATCTATGAATGCAAACACTACTGCACTGCCTGCACATGCAACCAGAAAAGATGGCCACAGAACCCACATAAGTACTCGCTGTTTCATCTGCCTGTCTCCATATGGTTATTAGGCTTGGCAGATGCTTATTTATTAGTTTTACTTACTACCAGACCACGCTTAACAGCACCATCGTCTATTGTCTGGTCAGAAAAGTTTTGCATCGCCAATACAATAGTAATAATACACCCTACAACGGCAATTGCGGGACCCGCCATTAAAATCCATGGCCACGGCTCACGCCACCATGGATTATTTTTATTGGGCTTACGGTTTTTTGAGTTAGATGACATAAAAATATATTTTGTTAATTACAAGATAAATTTTAACGCGGTACATAGAAACTGGTGCGCTCGGTTACACTTCTGTTTTTGCCATCAGAAACTTCACCTTCACCAGTAACGGTTATATTGTGCAAACCTGGTTCAAGGCTACCAGCAGGCGCATGAATAAGTACCGGAACCAGCTTGTTGGACGCTGGCCCAAGCTCAAGTTTGTCTTCACCGTCTACCGTTGTAATGCTTATACCGCTAACACCGTCTGCAGACAGCTGTATAACCATAGGCTGCTCTGATGTGTTTATTAGCTGCAGCCTATAAACGTTTTCTATTACACCACCAGCCACCTCTCGACCAAGTGCACCCCTATCACGTATAACATCCATTCTAAGGGTGGTACGGGTGGCTATGGAAACCACAAAAGCAACCATTATGCTTAACAGTATTAGGCTGTAAATTATTACACGTGGCCTGAATACCCTTCGACGCGCTTGTGATTGATCCATTCGGTCGGTCACTGCACGCCCTGATGTATACCTTATAAGACCACGTTCGTAGCCCATTTTATCCATAACCTGGTCACAAACGTCTACGCAGGCTCCGCAACCTATGCACATGTATTGCAAGCCATCACGTATGTCAATTCCGGTTGGACATACCTGAACACATAGTGTGCAGTCTATACAATCACCAAGGCCTGCTTCTTTGTGATCAACTTTGCGTGAACGTCCGCCACGTGGCTCACCACGCACAAAGTCGTAAGTAACTACAAAGGTGTCATCATCAACCATGACACTTTGAAAGCGTGCATAGGGGCACATATACTTACATACAGTTTCGCGCAAAAACCCAGCGTTGCCCCACGTGGCAAATGAATAAAACACCATCCAAAACCATTGCCATGGGCCAAGGTTAAGGTGTAAGAGATCGCTACCCAGTTCACGTATAGGGGCAAAATAACCAATAAAAGTGGAGCCAGTCCACCATGCAATAGCTATCCAAATAATGTGCTTGGTAGCTTTTATGCGCAACTTTTTCAATGACCATGGCTGCGAATCAAGACGTATACGAGCTACTCGATCGCCCTCGATCTTTTTTTCTACCCACATGAAAATTTCTGTATATACAGTTTGTGGACAGGCATAGCCACAAAATAGACGGCCTAAAATGGCAGTGAACAGAAATAAAGAGAACGCTGAAATAACCAGCAACACCGCAAGATATATTACATCTTGCGGCCATAAAACCATACCAAATATATAAAACTTCCGGGCTGCAAGATCAAATAAAACTGCCTGACGCCCATTCCACTGCAACCACGGCAGTCCGTAAAACAGTATTTGAGTTATAAAAACTAAGGCTATACGCCAATTGGCGTAATAGCCTTTAACAGACCTGGGGTGTATTTTGCGACGTACGTCTGCAATAGTTGTATCCACTTGTGGCGAAGCACCACCCGCTGCCACTCTTGGTACCCTAGGGGGCTGCCATGCAGGCGGGTTCTGATGGGCGGTTTTACTGGTTTGATCTGATGCTTCGCTACTCATGGATAACCTTCTAGTTTTCTTCCTTAACCTTATCTTTGTTGGAAAGACCCCAAACCCAGGCGGTAAGTACACGTATCTGGTCTTCTGTTAGCAGACCTTTCTGGGCAGGCATCTGATTATCACGACCATTAAGTATGGTCTCAACAATTGACTCTTCAGAGCTACCGTACATCCAGGTGTTAACTGTCAGGTTAGGTGCCCCCAACGCTGTATTGCCTGTTCCGTCAGCTGCGTGACATGCAACGCATACCGCATCAAAACCACGCTTACCACGTGCAACCTTAATTGGGTCTGCAGCAAGCCCGGACAATGAACGTACATATTGAGCAATGTCAGAAGCCTCATCTGGAGTTATCTGAGAGCCCCAAGGTGGCATTACACCGTGTCTACCTTCCGTTATGGATTTTTGTATGTCTTCGGGTTCGCCGCCATGCAACCAATACTGGTCAGCTAGGTTAGGAAAAGTTGGGCCACCACGGGCATCTGATCCATGACACTGTGCACAGTTGTTTAAAAACAGCCTTTGACCAATTTGCAAAGCATCTTCATCTGCTGCTATTTCAGGTATAGACATGTCTTTAAACCTGTCGTAGACAGGCTGTATACGGGCCTGCAGGGCCTCTTGGCTTCTCTTAACTTCTTGAGCAGTAGTGTAGTTAAGAGTTCCCTTATAACTACCTAAACCCGGATAAAGAACAAGGTAAATTACAGCAAACACACATACGCTGATATACATTACAGTCCACCAGCGCGGCACAAATGTGTTTAGCTCGGTAATACCATCCCACTCATGACCAGTATCTTCAACCGTTTCAGCAGTGCTTCGCCTTAACCATTTGCGCTGGGTAAATAGTAGCCACGCGCAAAAAGCTATCCCTAATAATGAGACAATAGCGACGTAATAGCTCCAGCCACTATTAAAAAAATCACTCATGTGAATCCTCTTTGTCATTATTGGTGGGCAGTTGATCTATTTCATCCGGCAGATCGAACGGTAGGTTAGCTGCTTCTTCGTTATCTTTGACTCTGTGCTTGGAGAAGGCCCACCACACAATGCCAATAAAAGTCAGAAACGCTAGTAGTGTCAATATGCCGTTTAGTATGCCCACCATGATTTATTCCCCAACGCTCATCATTGCCTCGGCTGCTGCATCACGGCTAGCCACACCAAGGCCCTGCAAATATGCAATTATGGCGTCTTCTTCTGTTTTGCCGACCAAGTCTTCAGGCGCTTTCTCTATCTGTTCATCGGTATACGGTACACCTATGCTGCGCAGTGCTTTCATGCGCGCCTGTATGTTTTCCCCTTCGACAGAGTTGTGCTGCAACCAAGGATAGGCTGGCATGTTGGATTCAGGCACCACTACGCGCGGATCACGTAAATGTATACGATGCCATTCATCTGAGTAACGTCCACCCACTCTTGCAAGGTCAGGACCAGTTCGCTTTGAGCCCCAAAGGAAAGGGTGGTCATAAACTGATTCTCCGGCAAGAGAGTATGGCCCGTAGCGTTGCACTTCTGAACTCAGCATACGAATTTGCTGTGAGTGGCAACTTACGCAGCCCTCACGTATATATACGTCGCGACCTATTAGCCTAAGAGGCTCATAAGGAACAACACCTTCTGCAGCTTCTGTAGTTGAGTGCTGAAAAAACAACGGCACAATTTGTACTAGCCCCGATGAAGCAATTACAAGGAAACTAAGTACTATAAGCAAGCCAACATTACGCTCAATGGTGGCATGCGAAAAGAAACGTTTTTCATTCTGAGACATTTATTTCACCCTTAAGCAGTCGTCGTAGCTGGACCAACAAAGGCTGGATCACGTGCATCCGGGTTGTACAGAGGAACCTCTGGGTTGACCTTAGTTTGGCCAAATGCAGTCATGAATGTATTCCATGCCATTATTAATATTCCACCTAGGAAGAATATGCCTCCAAGTAGACGAATTGCATAAAACGGATACGTAGCTTTTACAGCTTCAACGAAACTGTATGTAAGTGTTCCATCAGCCTCAGTAGCACGCCACATTAAGCCTTGCATAACGCCGGCTATCCACATAGAAGCTATGTATAGGACTATCCCTAGGGTAGCTATCCAGAAATGCAGCTCTATTGCCTTGGTACTGTACATTTGCTTGCGACCATATAAGCGAGGCAGCATATAGTACAAGGAACCAAAGGTAATCATGGCTACCCACCCTAAAGCACCTGAGTGTACGTGCCCTACAGTCCAATCAGTGTAATGAGACAGAGCATTAACAGTTCTGATAGACATCATGGAACCTTCAAACGTAGACATGCCGTAGAAGGAAAGTGCCACTACTAGGAATTTCAAGATAGGGTCAGTGCGTAATTTGTACCATGCGCCGGAAAGGGTCATTATCCCGTTCAGCATACCCCCCCAAGATGGTGCTAGGAGGATTATAGAAAACACCATACCCAAAGACTGAACCCAGTCTGGCAACGATGTGTAGTGCAAGTGATGAGGACCAGCCCACATGTACGTAAAGGCTAAGGCCCAGAAGTGAACTATGGATAGACGATATGAGTAAACAGGGCGATTAGCCTGCTTGGGTATGTAGTAGTACATCATCCCCAAGAAGCTGGTTGTAAGGAAAAAGCCCACTGCATTATGCCCGTACCACCATTGAACCATGGCATCTTGAACACCTGCATACAGGGAGTATGACTTCCACATGGAAACAGGCACTTCAAGGTTATTGAATATGTGCAATACAGCAATTGTGATAATGAATGAGCCATAGAACCAGTTAGCCACATATATGTGTCTTACACGACGCTTTGCTATTGTGCCGAAAAACACTATGGCATAAGCCACCCATACTAGGGCAATTAGAATGTCTATAGGCCACTCTAGTTCTGCGTATTCTTTTGTGCTGGTATACCCAAGTGGCAGGGTTATTACAGCTGCCACAATTACCAACTGCCAGCCCCAAAATGTAAATGCTGCTAGCTTGTCAGAGAAGAGTCGAGTCTGACAGGTGCGCTGAACCACATAATAGGATGTGGCAAACAGACCGGAACCACCAAACGCAAATATAACTGCGTTGGTATGCAGAGGTCTTAAGCGTCCATAGCTAAGCCATGGAGTTTCAAAATTAAGCTCAGGCCAAATAAGCTGTGCGGCTATTAGGACACCAACAAACATCCCAACC
>JAJYRX010000108.1 GCA_021793875.1 Pseudomonadota bacterium | reverse complement strand
CCTTGAGGCAGGAGAAATACGGGAAACTGGTATTAAAGGCCTATATGAAGTGCAGGTGGATACCGATATTGTCTATGTAGATGAAGACGTGAATTACCTGGTGCAGGGTCGCATTATGGATGCTAATACCCGCACAGATCTTACTGCCGAAAGGGTGCAGAAACTGTCTGAGGTCCCGTTTGAATCACTTCCTCTAGAACTCGCAGTTAAGCTTGAAAAAGGTGACGGAAGTCGTAAGGTTGCTGTATTTGAAGACCCAAATTGCCCATATTGCAAACAGCTTCATAAAAGCTTTAACGATATAGATAACGTAAGCGTATATTTTTTCCAGTTTCCCATACTGTCGGCCGACTCCAGAACCAAAGCACGAGACATTCTTTGCTCCGACAACCAGGCCGAAGTGTTGCGTGACTGGATGCTGAATGGAAAAACACCCGATACAAACGAGTGCGATAATCATTCAATAGATGAGGTGTTAAAGCTGGGAACTAAGCTTATGGTACGTGGTACCCCAGCCATTTTCTTTTCCGATGGTAGCCGCACTGCAGGCGCTTTGCCAGCAGCACAGCTAAAAGAAAAGCTAGATAATATTAATTAATTACTAGTTGTTATCGGGTACCCATACTTGCCCGTCAAAAAGCAGCCTAGCAGTGCGGTAAAAAGAGCCTGCTTTGGCTACCCATTCGCCATTTTCTTGAGTAACCGTTGCACCAACGTTAAGAACGCCTGAGGGCATTCCTAAACGCAGAGCATCGGGACCTGCGTTAGGGGATAACACATCGGAAACTACGGTACCACTTATGCGAGCTGCCACGGCTGTACATAAAGATATAGTAAGCGGCAATGCTCGGTGTGGTTGGCCATTTGATATAACTCTAGCAACAAGGTCTATATCGTTAGCGGATACTGTTTCGCCAGACAGTGTAGGGTTGTCTGTTGGTTCACTAACAAAACATATAAACGGGACTATAGTAATTTTTTTGGCGCTTTCTATATCGGGAGCTATGCCCATTTTCACCGATGCGTGTACGCGTATTGCGTCTAGACGCGCCATTGTTTCAGCATCGTTTTCTAGTTGGTCGGGTAGCTCTAGGCCTGTTAAGCCTATGTCGGAAGCGCGTACAAATACTGCGGCGTTGGCTGCGTCGACCATGGATACGGTAAGGTCCCCAACCCCTGGTACGTTAAGGGTGTCTGTTACGTTACCAGTTGGCAATAGTTTGCCCGTGGTTGCGCCACCAGGTTGAACGAAGTCGAGTTTTATAGGTGAGCCCGTACCTGATACGCCCGGTATGGAAAGGTCTCCACCATAGCAAGCACGTCCGTTTTTGGTTTGAAAAGTGCTGTGAATTATTTTTTTAGTATTGGTATTAAATATACGAACTGTGGTGTCGCCGTCACCTGCTTCGACCATTCCTTGATCTACAGCAAAAGGACCAACGGCAGAGCTCATGTTGCCGCAGTTGCCACGGTAATCTACATGGGCATCTTTAACCATTACCTGTGCAAAGGTGTAATCTACATCGGCTTCCGGGTGCTGTGAAGGTGCCACAATACATACTTTCGATAAAGATGACACGCCGCCGCCCATACCATTTAGCTGGCGTCCGTATGGGTCGGGTGTGCCCATGGCTGCAGTAAATATGTTTGCCCAATCTTTTTCGTTTTGTGGAAGGTGCTTGCGCTGCACCATAAGAGCCTTGCTAGTACCGCCTCGCATAAAGGCAGCCGGAATGGATTTTTGAGTCACAGTACGTTCCTTTGTTTAAACTTAGTACAATATCACCATTTTGTTCACAATGTCGGAAAAGGGTTGCTATGTCAAACACACCCGCTTTAAGAGACTTAACCGTTAATGGGCGTACGGTACGTTATGTGCCAATTAAAAATGTGCCCAATGTGGAAAGTCTGCCTTACTCTTTAAGAGTTTTATTAGAAAACCTTCTGCGTCAGGCTGCTGTACGTGGCAGCAATATTGATGCCGAGCTAGATTCGCTAATGAACAGGCGTGCCGGTGATGGCATTACATTTTACCCTGCCAGAGTTTTTGGGCAGGATATTCTAGGCCTGGTTATGCTGCTCGATATGGCAGCTATGCGAGAAGCCGTTGAAGATGCTGGCGGTGACGCTTCTGTTGTTGCGCCACAGGTTCCTATCGATGTAATTATCGACCACTCTTTACAGGTCGATAGCTGGGCAAACCCCGAAGCGGCTGCAGTAAACCTTGCTATGGAATACAAGCGCAATGCCGAACGTTTTGCATTCCTGCGTTGGTGCGGTAGTAGCTTCGATGGTGTAAAGGTTGTGCCCCCAGGCAAAGGAATTATGCACCAGCTGCACATAGAGCATATTGGTCGTGTAGTTTGGGTTAAAGAAGAAGACGGTGTCGAGGTTGTGTACCCAGATAGCTGTGTTGGTACCGATAGCCATACTCCAATGGTTAACGGCCTTGGAATACTAGGCTGGGGTGTTGGCGGCATCGAGGCAGAAGCCGTTATGGTTGGCTTGCCTGTAACTATTACACTACCCGAGGTGGTAGGTATAGAGCTTAAAGGTCAACTTTCAGACGGGGTTTTGCCCACTGACCTAGTGCTTCTAATAACAGAAAAACTTCGTGAGCTTGGAGTTGTGGGTAAGTTCGTAGAGTTTTTTGGTGACGGTGTTGATACCCTCACATTGGGTGACCGCGGAATGATAGCCAATATGGCTCCTGAATACGGTGCTACTTCGGTGTTCTTTCCCATTGACCAGCAGGCTATAGATTACATGCGTCTTACTGGTCGCGAAGAAGAGCACATAGCGCTTGTAGAAGCTTACAATCGCGAACAAAAGCTATGGCGTGATTCCACTACGCCAACTCCAAAGTTTGACCAGGTGTTAACTATAGATCTATCGGCCGTTCGCCCGGCTATATCGGGCCCCAGCAATCCCGAAGATCACCTAGATCTTGATAAGGCTGCTTCAGAGTTCCCTAAACATCATGAGCGCATAGCCGGTCGCCCAGTAGATTTGTCAAAAGCCATACCTGTTGAAGGTGAAGATTTCTCCCTTCACGATGGTGATGTTGTTATTGCTGCAATTACATCTTGTACTAACACAGCCAACTCAGCCAACATGATGGCCGCTGGTCTGGTTGCGAAAAAGGCAGTAGAGCTTGGACTTAAAACAAAGCCGTGGGTTAAAACTTCTTTAGTACCAGGTAGCCAGGTAACAGCCGACGTTTTGCAGAGAGCTGGGCTACAAGAAAGCCTAGATCAGTTAGGGTTTAACATTGCAGGCTTTGGCTGTACTACTTGTAACGGTGGTTCGGGTCCATTACCACCAGCAATATCAAAAGCCATTAACGACAACGATCTAGTAACCACTTCAGTTCTGTCGGGCAATCGTAACTTTGATGGTCGTATACACCCCGATGTAAGAGCTAACTACCTGGCTTCACCAGCCCTGGTTGTTGTGTATGCACTTGCTGGCTCTTTAACCATAGATGTAACTACCGAGCCATTGGGAACAGGTAGCAATGGGAAGCCTGTATATCTTAAAGATATATGGCCAAGCGCATCTGAAATTGCTCAGGCAACAGAAGGTGCTTATGCTCGTGAATTATTTATTAGTCGCTACTCCGAGCTTTATGAGGGTGGCGAACCATGGGATGCCTTGAAGCGTGAAAGCAGCAGTAGCTATCCGTGGGAAGAAGATAGTAACTACATACGCAAACCACCATATTTTGATGGTTTGGCTCGTCAGCCTGCCGATGTTAAAAACATAACTGGCATGCGTCCACTAGCAATTCTTGGTGACTCCATAACCACGGATCACATTTCACCTTCTGGTGCTATAAGCCTAGGCACACCTGCGGCCGACTTCCTGTTGTCCAGGGGCGTTAAGCAACCAGATTTCAACAACTACACCACACGTCGTGCAAACCATGAAGTGGTGAAACGGGCTACGTTTGCCAATATACGCTTGCGCAACCATATGGTTCCAGGAACCGAGGGTGGTGTTACTAAGGTAATGCCCGAGGGTGAAGTAATGCGTATATTTGAAGCTGCGCAAGAATATCAGAAACGCAATGTTCCTCTGGTTGTTATAGCTGGTAAAAACTACGGTTGTGGTTCATCACGCGATGCCGCCGCCAAGGGCCCGGCTATGCTTGGTGTAAAAGCTGTGGTTGCAGAGGGTTTCGAGCGTATTCACCGTACTAACCTAGTTGGAATGGGTGTATTGCCTCTGCAGTTTAAAGAAGGTACCAATGCGGAAACACTTGGGCTAGACGGTACTGAAGTGTTCGACATAGTTGGTCTGGAAGACAAACTAGATGTTCGCGCCGAAATTGATTTGGTTATAAACCGAGCCAATGGCGAAACACAAACCGTACCGGTAGTTGTTCGCCTAGATACCACAGAAGATGTCGAATACTGGCGTCATGGTGGCATACTGCCACGTGTTTGGCGCCATTACCTTGACGAGCAAGGCATTAACTAGTCTTTGGAAAACGGTTGGCCGTTGAGGTCAACTGTTACTAGGTTGCCGTCCATTGGACCCATGCCTGGCGAGTTAACCGGCATTCCGGGGACGGCAACGCCTTCAACCGATGAATCTGCAATCATTTTATTTACTGCACTTGCAGGTACGTGTCCCTCTATAAGTTGCCCGGTGTTGTCTACTACAGCGGTGTGGCAAGAGTCTAGGCCTTGCGGCACCCCTAGTTTGTCTTTAACGACACCCATGTGTGGTGTTTGTATAGCCTTAATTGAGAAACCGGCTTCTTTCATGTGATTTATCCATCCTACACAGCAGCCACAAGATGGATCATGAAAAACCGTAATGGATTGAGAAGCATTATTTGCCAATGCTTGTGCCGACATGCTAGTTAGCCCTGCCGCCAATATAAGGCCAGCCAGTTTCAATTTGTTAGTCAAAAAAGCCTCCGTAATGTTGAGTGAATTGTATTGATTTTAAGCCATATTCAAAAGCAGAATAGCAGACAAAATAAGTATTATTCCGAACCAGCCTAGCGGTTTTATACGTTGCCCGAAAAATAGTCGTCCGCATATTGCGGTTCCTACTATACCTATAGCTCCCCACATGGCGTATGCAACCGATATATCAATAGTTACCACTGCTTGTGCAAGCAAAATAAATGCGGCTCTGTTGCAAAAATCGTGAAGCTTGAGCATGCTTGGCGGAGATTGGACGGACGGAACGATGACGGATTTCAAGTGGCGCCATTTCCAGGGTGATGTGATCCTGTGGGCGGTGCGCTG
>JAJYRX010000107.1 GCA_021793875.1 Pseudomonadota bacterium | reverse complement strand
TATGCTACATCCAATACCAGGGGGTGCGGCTGCCAAGCCTTTTGTTACTCATCATAACGCTTTAGATATCGACATGTACCTCAGAATCGCCCCTGAGTTGTTTCTAAAACGATTAATTGTAGGTGGCTTCGAGCGTGTATTCGAAATAAATCGTAATTTTAGAAATGAGGGTGTTAGCCTGCGCCATAATCCAGAATTCACAATGATGGAGTTCTATGCCGCTTACACAGAATATAAATGGTTGATGAACTTTACTGAAGAACTTCTGCGTACAGTTGCAAACAGCATATGCGGCAGCACCAGCATTGAGTATCAAGGTAAACTCATAGACTTTAAAAAACCTTTTGACCGTTTAACTATTTTGGAATCCATAAATAAATACGCTCCTCAATATACTTCTGAGCAGTTAACAGACAAAGAATACCTTCTTAGCGAACTGCATCGTTTGGGAGCTGATATTAATGGACCTGTACTATCGCGATCTGGTATTGGAGCGTTACAGTTGGCACTTTTTGAAGAAACAACTGAAGAGAAATTATGGAACCCAACATTTATTATTGATTATCCATCTGAAGTATCGCCTCTATCACGAGCATCTGATGAAGATGCTAGTATTAGCGAACGTTTCGAGCTGTTTATAGCGGGCCGTGAGCTGGCGAACGGGTTTTCTGAATTAAATGACCCTGAAGATCAAGCTGCAAGATTTATGGCTCAAGTAGAAGCAAAAGATGCCGGTGATGAAGAGGCGATGTACTATGATGCAGATTACATACGCGCCTTGGAATATGGAATGGCTCCAACCGGAGGCTGTGGCATAGGAATAGACAGACTGGTAATGCTATTAACCGACAGCCCCAGTATTCGAGAAGTTATATTATTCCCGCATATGCGACCTGAATCTAAACTGTAAACGACTCCCCACATCCACATGCGGCCTTTTCGTTAGGGTTTATAAAACGAAACCCCTCGTTAAGGCCGTCTCTACCGTAATCTACCTGTGTTCCATCAATAAATGGCAAGCTTTTAGGGTCAATAAACACCCTAACCCCAAACTGCTCAACAACTTGGTCGTCTTCTTTTACCTCGTCTACATACTCTAGATTATAGGCAAGGCCAGAACACCCTGTTGTACGCACACCAAGGCGCAACCCTATTCCCTTGCCACGCTTGTCAAGATGACGCTGAATATGATCAGCTGCATTTTGCGTAAGTGTTATAGCCATTGTTACTCCTGCAATTGATAGTTTTTAACTGCCAATGAAACTGCTTCCTGCAACAAAATTGCACAATACATTTTAACGGGCGGCAGATTTAACTCTGCACAAATTGTAGCAGCGTTTAATTCTTGGGCTTGTTTTAGATTAAGACCCTTAATACTCTGAACTACCCACGATGCAGTAGCGATAAGCACCCCGCATCCATGGGCCATGAATCTGGCATCTTTAATAACCTCGTTGTTTGGATCAATAAGTACTTGTAGGCGAACTGTTCCGCCTGCATGGGGCTCACCTACGGTTGCACTAAAAACGTTAGATTGTTTAGCACTGAAACTACCTGACCCAACTGGTTTCATTAAGTGCTTGTAAACCAGATTACCATACGGACGTTTTACTGCCAAAGCCTGACCCATCAGACTATTTCCTTATTCCATACTGGTGATAAGGCTCTGAGCCTTTCAACTTGATACTTTATAAGACCCACTGCATTGTCTATTTGTTCCTTGGTAGTAAAGCGTCCTATGGAAATACGTATAGAACATAGGGCCAGCTCATCGCTGCACCCCATTCCCCTAAGCACATGAGAGGGCTCTAAACTAGCCGATGTACAGGCAGAGCCACTGGATAAGGCAAGCTCAGGGAGCGACATTATTAGGGCCTCATTGTTTACACCATGGAATGATATGTTTGTAATATGTGGCACCTTTGTGTTGGTACACCCATTTATGCTAATACCATCAATACCCAAGAGACCCTTTGTTAGATTGAGATAATGGTCATTGATGCGTTTGTAATCAGACTGCAAGCATCTTGCAGCTTGCTCAAATGCAGCACCCATGCCAACTATTTGATGGGTAGCCAATGTACCTGAGCGCATACCACGCTCATGGCCACCACCATGTATAAGTGCCTGTAACTTTCCGGCAGATTGACGTTTCACATAAAGTGCCCCTACACCTTTCGGACCATAGACTTTATGACCAGAAAAGGACATAAAATCTACTGGTAAACTTTTAAGATCTATAGACAATTTACTTGCAGATTGTGCTGCATCCACATGAAACAAAACGCCTTTATCAGAACAGACTTTACCTAACGCTGTTATATCTTGTATAACACCGGTTTCATTATTTACATGCATTACAGAAGCTATTATGGTGTTTGGTTGTATAGCATTGGCAAAGGTGTTTATATTAACTACTCCTTTGGAGTCGGTATCAAGGTAAGTGACCTCGAAACCTTGGCGTTCAAGCTCTTTGCATGTATCAAGAACTGCCTTATGCTCGGTTTTTACCGTAACAATATGATTACCTTTGCCTTTGTTTCTAAGTGCTGCACCTTTTATTGCTAAATTATTCGACTCTGTTGCCCCAGAAGTAAATATAATTTCTCGGGGGCTACAATTTACTAATGCAGCAATACAACCTCTAGCTTTTTCTACAGCCTCTTCAGCCTCCCATCCATACAAATGACTTGTAGAGGCTGGATTTCCATATTTGGTTGTTAACCAAGGGATCATTTCATCCGCCACTATAGGATCGACCGGCGTAGTGGCGGCGTAATCAAGATAAACTGGATAAGACATTTAAACTACCATGGCAGAAGCTTTAGGTTTTTTCATAAATTTTACTTCAGCCTTTTGCGCTTTGGTAGACTCTTCCAGAAGGCGCATGCGCTCTTTATCTACCAAATCTTGTAAGGTAACGGAATCAAGGAAATCAACAATTCGCTCGTTAAGCGCAGTCCATAAATCATGAGTCATGCACTTTCCTGTACTACCATTGCGTCCAATATTGCAGTTTTGCATACCTCCGCAACTAGTTGTATCGAGCGGCTCGTCCACAGCTAGTATTATATCTGCAACTGTAATATTACGAGCCGTACGCGCTAGTGTGTAACCACCTCCCGGGCCTCTAATACTTCCAACTAACTCGTGACGTCTTAAACGCCCGAACAACTGCTCAAGATACGATAGAGAGATATTTTGCCTTTCGCTAATTTTAGCCAGAGTAACAGGTCCGCTGTGATTTCGCAGGCCTAAGTCTATCATGGCAGTAACAGCAAATCGGCCTTTAGTAGTTAGGCGCATAATGGCTCCTTTGTATAACTTGGTACGGAAACAGATACTAGATGCAACCACCTAATACCCGACCAATTAAGTCAAGTATATCAAAACAACCGTATACACGCTAATTACAGATGACTTCTGTTGAATCAAGCGGCTTGATAATGGGTAATGCGCTTACGAAGAATATCTAAGACGCCTTGACAAGCATCTTCCACGTAGTCTAAGACTCGAGAAATAGTTTCGGGTCCACCATGCGCAGCATTAGGTACAGTAGCTTCTTCATATTCATTTGAAAAACGCATAAGAAGCATAAGTTTATGATGATATTTACGTGGACAGATTTGGCGTAATGCGGTCATGTTTTCCCAATCCATGACAAGAATCATGTCATAGTCGTGAAAATCTTTGACAGTTATTTGACGTGCAGTTACCTGGGAAAGGTCGTAGCCACGTTTTATTGCAGCTGCCTGCACTCTGGCATCTGGCTTTTCACCAACATGTGAGCCATGTGTTCCAGCAGAGTCCGCATATACTTCCTGCGAAAGACCAGCTTCGTCCAACATACTACGAAACACCACCTCCGCACTTGGTGAACGGCAGAAATTACCCGTAGAGACGAAAAGTACCTTATTCATGAAGCATGAGTGTGGGGGAAAACCCCAAATAACGCAAGAGGTTTACCCGGCAAATTGATGTCTTTATAGTTAGAAATTGAAAACTTTTGAATTATGCGGTTTTCCAATAACTTTTGTAGTTAAATGACAACAGCCCTTATAACAACAATGCTTGCTCTTTCAAACGCTTAAGCATATCGCGAGTATTAGCAGCTTCTTCAAACTCCAGGTTGCGAGCATGCTCCATCATTTTCTTTTCCAACCTAGATATCTCTTTTGATAATAGTTTTTCATCACGCAAAATGCTTGCAGAAACTTGCAACTCTGATTCGTGCAGCGACTCACTAGGGGTACTATACACACCATCAATCAAGTCACGAACTTCTTTATTTACTCCTCTTGCTGTTATTCCGTGCTTATTATTAAAATCAATTTGATGGGTTCGTCGACGATCAGTTTCAGCAATGGCTTTCTGCATGGATTCAGTTACTACATCGGCATATAAAATAGCGCGACCATTAATGTTTCTTGCTGCCCTACCAATAGTCTGTATTAAGCTTCGCTCAGACCGCAGAAAACCCTCCTTATCAGCATCCAGGATAGCAACCAGAGCAACCTCTGGTATATCTAACCCTTCTCGTAATAGGTTAATACCAACCAAAACATCAAATACACCTAGACGTAAATCGCGGATAATTTCAACACGCTCTACGGTATCTATATCAGCGTGTAAATAACGAACCCTAACTCCATTTTCTGATAGATACTCAGAAAGCTCTTCTGCCATACGTTTGGTTAGCGTTGTAACTAAAACACGATCTTGGGCTTTAACACACTTATTAATTTCCCCTAGTAAATCATCTACTTGGGTAATAGCTGGCCTGACCTCCACTATTGGATCAACCAAACCAGTAGGTCTAGCTACTTGCTCAACAATTTGATCAGAGTGCTCATTTTCGTATGCGGCTGGTGTAGCAGAAACAAAAACACATTGCCTCATCCTTGCTTCGAACTCTTCCAGCTTAAGAGGCCTATTATCAAGAGCCGATGGCAACCTAAAACCATATTGAACCAATGTTTCTTTGCGTGACCTATCACCTCTATACATGCCACTGAGTTGGCCCATAGTTACGTGGCTCTCATCTATAAACATAAGAGCATCTGCTGGTAGGTAATCTATAAGGGTTGGTGGCGGCTCACCGGGCGCAGCCCCAGATAGATGTCTAGAATAGTTTTCGATACCTTTACAAAAACCAAGCTCCTGCAGCATTTCTATATCAAATCTAGTACGCTGCTCCAGTCTTTGTGCTTCTACTAACTTTCCTTCCTTTACGAAAAAACTCAACCTATCGCGCAGCTCTAGAGCTGCGCGATA
>JAJYRX010000106.1 GCA_021793875.1 Pseudomonadota bacterium | reverse complement strand
TTCCGATCTTAGTGGCTGACAGTGCACGTTATTCCCCCAGTCGTTCCGTGGGTGTGTTAGACGGTAGATCAAGGCTTATAGTTTCTGGTATAGAACAAAAAATAGAGGCGCAAAAACAAGGCTTAGGAATAGGCTATTTGCCGCTACACCGTATACAGCACCTTATTGATAAAGGTGATTTACGGGTTTTGCAGCTAGATAACCAGCGCAAGCCTTTTGTTGTGTCGGCAGCATGGCGTACAGGGCATAGTGGTAAGGCAATGGATTGGTTTCTGAAAAAAATCAGGAAAGCACGTTGGCTTCCCTGATTATTTAATGCCTAACTGAAATTAGAAGTATGTTAGGCCAATAGAAATAATTACCCCAGAAATAATAAGCTGTATCAGACAGTAGCCCATTATATCTTTGGCCTTTAAACCAGCTATTGCAAGCACCGGTAATGCCCAGAACGGTTGAAGCATGTTGGTCCAGGCGTCACCCCATGCTACAGCCATTGCTGACCTAGCTAAGTCGGCATCTAATGCCTGAGCTGCATGTATTACCACCGGGCTTTGTACGGCCCACTGGCCGCCGCCTGATGGAACAAACATATTAACTAGACCAGCACTAAGGAAAGTCCAGAAAGGCAGAGTTGTTGCTGTTGCAAATGAAATAAGCCATTCAGAAAGGGTTGCAGCCAGACCAGACTGTATCATTATGGCCATAATTCCGGCATAGAAGGGGAACTGTATAACTGTACCCCCACCGCCTTTTATGGCTTCTGCCAATGCGGCTAGTAACCGTCTTGGGGTGCCATGTAGTACTGCCGCAAGCATAAGGAACGTGAAGTTAATTACGTTAAGGTTAAGGCCCGATCCTCGTACGACGTAGTAATCAAATAAGTATGCAATACCTGCAAACCCAACTATCCATGCAATTATCCTGCTGTTTTCTAGTTTATCGGCAGGGCGATGTGTGGTTAGCGTGTCGTCTTCTATTGGTTCTTCTAATAGTTTTGGGTCAACGTAAACACTTTCCTGCTCGGGGGGAAGCATTAACCTATTAACAAGAGGCACAATAACAAAAAGCACCACTACAATTGCTATATTAAAAAAAGCAAAAATAGTATCTGAGGTAGATATTATGCCCATGTCATCTTGGGCGAAATGGCCCTCGGTTGCTATAGTTAGCGGTACCGAACCCGCCAGGCCGCCATGCCAAATAATAAAACCAGAGTACGCACTGGCAACCAAGAGTTTATAGTCGACCCTAACTTGCCTAGCTATTTCTTTGGCAAATAAAGCGCCAACAACTAGCCCAAACCCCCAGTTTATCCAGCTGGCTATAAGGGACACCACGGTAACTAAGATAATTGCGCCGCCGGCCGAATCGGCAGTAGAGGCTAATTTCCGTAACCAGCTTTTTACTAGAGGGGTACTAGCTAACATATGGCCGGTAAGTAGTACCAGTAGCATTTGCATGGCAAAGTTAAGAAGGCCCCAAAAGCCATCACCCCACATGCGCATGAGTTCGACAGGTCCGGTTTGCTGTACCGTCATGGCTGCAATTGCAGCAATTATTGTAAGCAGCAAAACAAATATATATGGGTCGGGCAGGTAGCGTTCTACCAAGCGCACTGAACCACGCGTAAGCAATCGGAACATGTTGCCCCCTTTATCGTTAAGGTTGTTTATGTGCAGTATGTAGTTACAAGTATATATGCACAATTATGTATAAGGTTAATAATTGCGCTTAACATCAAGATAGCTAAGGGTTTTCCTAGGTTTTTAATTGCTTATGCAATCAAACAGTAAGCTATAAGCTAGTAATAAATAATTCTAATAATATTTTGATATTAAAAAAGCAAAATAAATTCGTTGTTACTTATTATCAAACGTCGTTAAATTCCTATTACGGTCAATATATTGATACCCCAAACGTAATCTAGGTATTTAAATGCGCCTTGTTTTTAACAATGTAAGCAAACGGTTTAGTGATCTAACGGTTGTCGACAGCTTCAACTCAGCTTTATCTCCAGGCGAGTTAGTAGCATTGGTTGGTCCTTCTGGCTGCGGTAAGTCTACTTTGCTTCACATGGCTGCTGGCCTTGAAATGCCAACATCAGGCCAAATTACAGCTGACGGAAATACAGTTGTAAGCACAGACCCTAAGCGCATGCTTATGTTTCAGGAAAATGCTTTATACCCTTGGCTCACTTTAATACAGAATGTTGCATTAGCTTGCGAACTTCAGAATACTCCGAAAAAAGAAGCACTATTACAGGCAAATGCATGGTTGCAAAAAGTTCAATTAGCAGGCTTTGAAAATTATTATCCGCATCAGGTGTCGGGCGGTATGCGCCAACGTTGTGCGCTTGCCCGGGCATTCATCACACAACCACCAATTTTGTTGTTAGATGAGCCTTTCGGGGCTTTAGATGCTTTAACAAGGCTTACATTACAAGATGTTCTATTAGAGCTAATAGAGGAAGGTAAGCCAACTGTACTATTGGTTACTCATGATGTGGATGAGGCCATTTACTTGGCCGATAGAGTAATTGTTTTTAGTTCGCGTCCTGCACAGATATTGAAAGAGTTTGATGTTTCATCAAAAAACAAAACGCATGATCTAAAAGACTTTGCTAATGTGCGTGCACAAATATTAGAGTTGTTGGGTATTAATCTAAGTAGACCAACCAATAGTAATTTAACCAGACAAAAGGATGCAGCATGAATAAGAATTTTATATGGAGGTTTATAGCAGGATTGGTTGGTGCTCTGGCAATTAGCTATGTTAGTGCTGAAACCTTCAAAGTTGGTTATATAAGGGTGATGGACGATGCTCAGGCTATTGTGGCTTATGAGGGAGGATACTACAAAGAGCAAGGTCTTGATGTTGAGCTCATCGAGTTTAAGTCAGGCACTGACCTTATAAAAGCAATAGTAGGTGGGCAGCTAGACACCGGGGTGCTCGGATTTACAAATGCCGTTGCATGGTCGTCTCGTGGAGCTAATTTGAAGGTAGTTAGCGGTGCACAGCAGGGATACCATGCAATATTAGCGCGTACAGATAAAGACATTAGCAGTGTATCTGATCTTAAAGGGCATACCTTAGCTTCGCAGAAAGAGGGAAGTACAGCTGATACGGTGTTAAGGGGAGTTGTTCTTGAAGAGGCTGGTTTAACGCCAGACGATGTATCAATAATGGGGGTTAGTCCACAAGTTGCAGTTCAGTCATTAGTAGGTGGTCGCGTTGACGCTGCGTTTCTATTTGAACCCCAGGCCAGCATAGCTAAACTAATAGCGCCAGTTAAACAGATATATGAAATAGGTGAGGTGTGGCCATTCCCATGCATGGTTACTATTACATCAGCAGATGTTCTTAAAAATAAAAAAGATCAAGTATGGAAGTCATTAGACGCGCAAAAGGTTGCCATAGACCTGCTTGAGAACAGCCCAAATGAAGCTGCAAAACTTATAGCGTCATATTTTATCTCTGAGCCTACACTTGTATCTAGAGACGGCCGTAGCATACCGCGGGAAAAAGTAATTAGCGATGCTATACAAACCCAGGTGTTTAACGCTGCTCTTAATCAAGCAGACCTAGATAGAATGCAGGAAATAGCCGATATTATGCAGCGTCAGGGGTCATTAAAAACACGTGATGATTCCCGTTTTATGGTGAGCAGCATTATTGACTTGCAGTGGCAACAAGAGCGGGGCTTGTAATTTTAGTATGAGTACAAAAACGGGTCAGCTCAAGCCTATCATGCGTAAGGTTGCAATGTTGGTAGCCATAATAGCAATTTTGCTTTTATGGCAAATTGCAGCTTGGTCATTACCTGACTTTCTTATGCCAGGAGTAATTTCCGTTGCCAAGCGTATATGGGGTCAGATCTTTATGTCCGAGTTTCATAGCATGCTGGCAGAAAGCCTTGTCAGGCTTGGTGCTGGGTATGGCTTGGCGTTAGTATGCGGAATTGGCCTCGGGTTGGTGTGTGGACTTTTTGTATTCTTTCGTGAAGTTTTAAAGTCGGCAATTGTCGTTTTGCAGTCTGTGCCATCTATAGCTTGGGTTCCCCTATTTCTCATATTAATGGGGTTTGGCAATACGCCAATAATAATAGTCATTGCATTAGCTGCGTTTTTTCCGGCGGCACTGTCAGTAATGAACGCTACTGAAAGTGTATTAAACGCACATGTGTCAGCGGCCCGGGTAATGGGTGCTAATTCTTGGGATATGGTACGCCATGTTTATCTGCCGGCAGTTATGCCCGAGCTTATAACTGGAGCGCAGCTTGCGTTTGGCAATGCGTGGCGAGCATTAATTTCTGCAGAAATGCTGATAGGGTTTGGCAAAGGTTTGGGAAGGTCCTTGGCATATGCTGGTGAAACTGCAGACATGGTGGGTGTAATGGCCAACATATTAACCATAGCCGTGTTTGCAGCAGCTATAGATCAGTTGCTTCTAGAGAACATTAAGCGCACAGTTTTACGCTACCAGTATGTTTAGAGCTACAGTAATTTCCTTACTACTGGTCATACCATATATGGTTATAGGTGCAGGCATTTCCAAGGGTAAGCCGGAGTTAAAAATAGGCGTTAAAAACCTACCACAACCTTCTGTTGTCGGCGCTAAGGTGCGTAGCCCTTCCACTATAGAGGTGTTTGCTTTGCAAGATACCTTAAATTATTCATTGCAATTTGAGGTGGCTAATTATCAACAGGCTCTGAAGCTAATAGAAACCGGTGAAATTGCTGAATGGTTTGGCGTCAAAGACACTATTATTAATAGTAATAATGTCATGTCTAGTAGCACTGGTTATTCTGCTAGTCCTATGGCAATAATGCGAACTGACTCTAATATTAAAAAGTGGGAAGAGTTATCTGGGCGCACAGTTTGCTTGGCTGCAGATGGCAGACATGTTGGAGAAATTGCTACTCGCTTTAATGCCAATGAAAAGGTTTACCCTTCAATTACTGATGCCCTTATTGGTACACGCACCGGAGAGTGTGACGCAATTGTTCATGATGAGGAGTTTTTGCGCACTTTAATAAAACACCCTGAATGGAAAAAGTTTTCTGCGAGTATAAGTCCGTACACTAATACTACTATTACAAGACTATATTCCAAACGAAAGGGTATTTTTGAGTCAGTCATTAGAAACTTCCAAATAAGTCGGATGCTTAAAAAAATGAATGCTGACCATGCTCGAGAAGTGGCATTCGAGGTATACCTAGATCAGACCGTTGCTGACTGCCACTAACTGCTTTTTAAGTGGTTTGGCATATTATTTGCAAACCAGATCG
>JAJYRX010000105.1 GCA_021793875.1 Pseudomonadota bacterium | reverse complement strand
GGTGGGGGGATTACCCATATCCTTACATTTGCTTCAATTAGAGGATTGAAGCCATTGTGAACCTGCTGATTTCCATGGGTCCCATTTGTCAGATTGATTAACTAGCGAGATATCTGGTTCATACTGTATATGAGTATTTAATTTATAAGGAGTTGGAAATTCATCATTAATTATTGAGTTAGCGTTTGAAACTCTACGTTGCATGCTTGCCTCAATTGATGAAATAACCGTAGGCGTGACAAATATTGCCAACTCAGTTTCATTGTTCTGAAACCTTCTTGACCTAAATAATTCACCAAATAAGGGGATTTGCCCTAGAACGGGAACAGAGTCAACATTTTTGGCTGACTCCCTAGATATGAAACCAGCAAGCACAAGTGTTTGACCAGATTCGACGTTGAACTCTGTTGCTGCACGTCTGGTTTTCAAGGCTGGACCATTTGACACACTATATGTTGTATCAACCGAGCTAACCTCAACCTCTATACGTGATCGAATATTGTTGTTTCGTTCAATTTGAGGTGTAATTCTTAATGAGACCCCATAAGGCTTGAACTCGGTATTTACATTGCCATTTGCGTCTGTCGTGGAATAAGGAACCTCCCCACCAGCAAGGAACTCAGCTGCAGAACCACTGCGTGCCATTAATTGGGGTTGGGCCAAAACAGTAGCAACACCAGTCTGTTTTAAAGCATTTATATGTGCGGAAAACAAGGCATTTATGCCATAATACCCAGATGCATTAATCGTTGGAAATATAGCAGGAACAACTGTAGCTCCGGGCCTATCTAGCACTCTTGATGAGCCCCCATCCCATGCTAGCCCCACAGTGGGCCCTCCTTCACTAACACTATTCCAACGTATGCCTAGCTCGGTGAGTGTGGTACGAGGAAGTTCTAACACCTGCACGTCTAATAACACCATGCTGTCCCAACCGACCTTACCCGTAAAGTCTAATAATTGTGGGTACTTGGAACTGAGATCTGCCAGCCTTTTAAGATCTGAGTCTGATAAATTATCACCTTCTACTAGAAGCTTATTACCAACATTCTGAATGCGTACATTGGGTATCTTTTCTAAAAGACTTTTTAGCTCTTTCTGTGTTTGCCTTGTACCATCTGCAACTACGTCTACCGATATGCTTTTCTGCAAACCTATCTCGGACCAGATGTGCACCGTGCTGTTACCCTCATTACGAGCAAATATAATTACCTCTTTTTCATCGGTTGTAATAGCATTTAATACATGCCCGTCACCAACAGCAACTCTTGCAACATCTGGCACTTCAATAATCTTAACTTCACCAACCTGTAACTGAATACCTGAATCTTGAGACGAAAGCACTGGCAGGCTAAACAGCGTAATTGCCAAGAAAAAAATAAAATTAATCATCATCACACTCGCCTGGCGCGTGTGAATTAATAAAGCCTGCATTTATTACATCTTGAGAACTAGTCCAGTTGCGCACTAGCTCTGGCATGTAGGGTAGCTCAAACATTCCTGAAGGTTGTGACACGCCCGTTGATGTGGTTTGAAGTTTCGGTACTGAACGTATAGTTGTATTTCCGTAAATTACCGATGGCTTACGTGTTGCACGCGGAGGTGGCGGGGCGTTAACTCCAAGCAGAGTGGCTAGATCTCCTCGGCTTGCCTTTGTACTAGATGTGTCATCTGCCTGATTACGTAATACAGATGTTATTGTCCCTGATTGGCGTGCAGCAACAAGCTTTACTGCATCCTCAGGTGCCACATCAAGCGTAACTGTGTTATATGAACCGTGATTATCACTATACAAGTTATAGTTATCATCAATAGTGCTTAACCCTGTCGCTAGAACTTGAACCCCTTGCATTAAAGGCGCTGTAATTCTACGTCTTTGATATTCAAACGAAACATATAAGTCAATTAAGTCACCAGGCTGCAACAAACCTGCTACAGAGTTAATAGAATCTACGGGCATGGTTATTGCTCTTCTGCCACTGGATAGTTTTGAGGAAAACGAATCAGGCTTTAAGTTAGTCACATGCGCTGGCAGTACCATGTCTCCGGGCTGTAAAGCAAACTGTAAAACTTTACCCACAAGGTTCACATACTCAGATGGTGTCAAGCTATCACTTGGAACTGACGTGGCTGGGAATGACCGAACAGACAAGTTATCAGAATCAAGCTTTGTGCCTGGTGGTAAATTATATGAAGCAACAATACGCTGCACTTCAGGCCTTCTGGCTTCAGACTCTATGGCATCTATTCTTTGTTGTATATGTTGCTTAGCCGACCATGACGCGATAACACCTGAGCACAGTGCTATGAGCAATATGGCCATAGACTTATTTTTTAGCCTACTTAAAACCACCATGCTAATACCCATAGTGACCCCTTACTAATCAAAAATATGTTGTGTTAACACCTGAGAATAAATACCAGTTTGTAATATTTGTATGTTTATTCGAGAAGTGTTTAGCTTCCAGGTCATTACTAAGGATTTATTTGAGTTTGTATCTAATAGCTGCCACCCCTTATTAGTTAAATGCTTGTTTATTATCTGCTGAAGTAGAAGCGAGTTGAGCTGGTACGTAAACATGCGCACACGGACCTGATATTTATCTACGCGGTAGTATTGATCCAAACTTAGATATTTATAACCACTGAAAAGCTTAAAAGCTTCAGTGAGACTTATATCTAAACTGCTTTTTTGCTCAAGCTCATTATGTACGGGCATTAATGAAATATATCCGGCAGAATCAGACTTTCTCTGATAAATGTACGCCACCCAATTATTACCTTCGTGTATACCGGACATAACAAGATGGCCTGGTTGCATCATTACTTTCTGAAACACGTTTGTGTGGCCCGACAACGCGCGTGCAACCTCTGATACTTCCATAGATGAATTAAAACGTAATAAATAAATCCTTACGCCATTAGATATAAAGCTTTCCTGGGGCTCCCAGTCTATGGAGTGAACGTTTATTAGTTCGTTCAAACTTTTGTTTATCACCAAAGAGTTAGATGAAGTTGGGTAAAGAAGTATTAGCGGTGTGATAGCAACACTTCTGATAAGACTATTCATTTGATTTCCTTATTATGTCAATTAGTTTTACTGTGTCCTGGCACATGAGACTTCCAAGGTGAAAGCCAGTCTAAGTTAAGCTTGGCCCTACCCCAAGCAGAGTCTATTTCCTCTGATGCTTTATTTATTAGTTTGGCCAAGCCAAATGACGACTTTTCAGCTTGTGACCATGCATAAGATGAACTACGAATGTTAAAAACGGTTTTATCTTCTGATCCAGAAAGTCCGGAACCAGTTGCTATTACAATTCTCCTTGAGATCGCGGGGTAATAAAGCTCATGCCTTGAAGGTTCGAGCTCTGTTTGAATAACAAGAAAACCTGACTCCTCTGTGCCCAATTCAGATCGTAAAACTCTTGCATGTTTTTCCGATTTTCCTATTTGCATAGAATCGTCTATATTTTTTGCATCAAAATAGTGCCTAGTATTAGGAGCTTCAAAAGAAGAGTCCAATAGCGATTTTGAGTGGCTGTTAGACCACTGTGCTTTTTGATGTAGCAAAACACTATTACTAGGGTTAGAAAGGCTGGTGGCTCCATCTTGATGAGCTATATAGAATGCCCCGTAACGTGTTGTATTTGAAATTGCAATGGCAAGATCTTGGAAGCGACCTAACCATGAAACAGATAGCCACAATGCGCCAATAACCACTATAAAAACCAGAAACTCTGCTACCGATTGCCCGCACATTTTCATACCAACAGTTCTTACGGATATACCCATATCAATGCTCCTGATCACGGTAAACTTCTGAACTTGATAAGCGAGCCTGCCAATATGGTCTGAATAAACTTGCCCGTTCAGACTTGTTCTTGCTAATAATAGGTATGGCAAAAACTGTTTCAGCTGCAGAGACAGTAGATACAAGAATATTTTCTGGTGATATTCTTTTTAAACGTAATGCAAACTTGGTGGAAAATAATTTTGGATCTGTTACATCGAAGAAAGGCTGTAGACCGCCACCACTCCAAACTTGACGTTGTGATACAGCTTTTGAACTAGATAATGGATTAGAGTTGCCACTATGGATGTTCCAATTTGTACTCTCTTTGACCCATCTCCAGAAGTCCTGTGATGAAAAGTTTTCGGGTGGATTGTCAATATATTCTGTTCCTATATTATGCATACTAGAAGTTGGTATATACCCCCAACCCATAGCGTATTCCCTATAGTAGCAACCTATCCAACGGTTAGATCGTAGTGCATGAAAAGACTGGGTATCAGATGATGCCCATCTACCTGTAGAATCTATTTGGGTACTGCCTCGTCTTCTTAGTTCATGGCGCTTGTGAGGACAGCGTGCATCTACAACCCATGGATTTGTAGTTGTGTGATCTCTTGGATCTAAAAACCTGTATAGAGACACGGAATGTTGGATCGAAGACTTTAGCCCTTGTGCGTTAACCTGTTTGACAAACCCATCCCAAGTATCATCTATTATTTCTAAACCAAACTTTGTGGCATCACCGAATACATTTTTGTTATTTTCATAGTTTTGTTTTATTACACTATCAATAATGGATTTGCGAACCGACGGCACACTATTTAATATGCTTTTCTGAGCATGCTGGAAAACCGTATCTATTAAATTATTGTGCATTCTGAATGCTGAAGCCAAATCGCCTGATGTTGATGCAACACCTGCAAGGCCTGCAGCCTTTGCGGCAGACATATAAGCTTGACCATGCTCATTACCAAACATCATAGACAACAAATATGCTGGCGGGTTACCACTAGCCAATTGATTGGACTCGTTATAAGAAAATTGTGCCCAAGATCCAAGTGTGACTAAATGAGCCATTGCCACTTGATGACCAATGTGAGCACGATTTATGTAAGAAATGGTATTAAGAGCCCTCGCTTGAACCAAGGCTCCGCTATATACTGCGGTATCTAGTATGTGAGTTTGATTAAGGCGTGATGCAGCAACCTTTCCCGTCCGAAAGAAAAAAACAAATGCCGTTAATATTACGCCAATCATAATGATGGCTAATACTAGTGCTTGACCGGATTGCTTATAAACAGCAGATTTATGCATTACTGCGCCCCGGCATTGCCAGTAAATGTTTTAAGAGTTTTACTAGAGGTTTGTTCAGCAGCAGCAGATGCAGCGTTTTGAGCAGCTTGTGACTGTTCAGTGCCGTCTTCACCGGCTAGCTCTTTTGCCATAGCAGCAGTTTGCGATCGTATAACTTGCCCAAAAAGCTGATAAACAGCTATTGCTGCAATTGCCACGAGAGCTACAACTATTATGTATTCGGTAAGATCATAATAAAATTACGG
>JAJYRX010000104.1 GCA_021793875.1 Pseudomonadota bacterium | reverse complement strand
AGCAGAATTTATTTGCGGCATCCAGTCACTAGCGTGGGGAACGTTGTTAAGGTACCAGCCAATGTGTTTACGGGCTGTACGTACACCGGTATATTCCCCATAAAAAGCGTAATGATCTATCAGATGGTTAGATAGAATGCTGCGCAAGCTACCGTAAGTTGGTGGTTCTGTTTTTGTATTGTATTGCAGGTAGTGATTAATCTGTTGAAAAATCCAGGGCCGACCTTGAGCCGCACGTCCTATCATAAGGGCGTCGGCATTAGTATATTCGAGCACGAACTTGGCTTTTTCTGGGCTGTCTATGTCCCCGTTTGCTATTACAGGTATTTCAAGAGCTGACTTAACTGCACGTATAGTTTCGTATTCGGCTTGGCCTTTGTAGAAATCGCATCTTGTGCGGCCATGAAGGGCTATTGCAGCTACACCAAGGTCTTGTGCCAAAAGAGCTACATTTATGGCGTTTCGTGTGTGCTCATCCCAACCAGTTCTTGTTTTTAGCGTAACTGGTACATCATAATTTTTACAGACATCAACTACGCTTTTAATGATTTTGGCCACTAAAGGCTCGTCACGCAACAAGGCAGACCCTGATGCTGTACGGCATACTTTTTTTGCCGGGCAACCCATATTTATATCTATTATTTGGGCACCCTTTTTTATGTTATAAACAGCAGCTTCAGCCATCATGTCAGGATCTGACCCAGCAAGTTGCACTGTAATTGGTGCTATTTCACCATTATGGTCCAAGCGTCTCGATGTTTTTACACTATCCCATAAAAGTTTGTTGCTAGCTGCCATTTCGGATACTGCATGACCAGCGCCCAGTTTCTTGCACAGCTGACGATAAGGCCTATCTGTAACGCCGGCCATGGGCGCTACAAATATGGGGTTGGGGAAGGTCCAGTTACCTATTTTCATACTTTTTATTTTATCAATAGCATTTGCAATAAAGAGTGTTAAATCTAAACTCTAAAGCCCTGCATTAGCTGACGGGCGAAAATGTTGCGTATAGGTTTAGCGATATCCATACCCATTAAGGCTAAGCCACATGCATGCTCTATTAGTGAGCTACCGGTTACAAAAATACGGGGTAGCAAATCGGTTACTGCCATACTTATATTACGGTCTGCGCGACGGTTGCGCACATATTGTTCTAGCGCTGGCAGAGGATCTTTGTGTGGATTAGCTAACCAAGGGGTCAAAACTATACCAAGTTGTGCAACATCTCGCAGCCCAAGGTTTAGCCCTTGCCCTGCTACTGGGTGTAACGTTTGAGCTGCGTTTCCAATGGCTACGGTATTGGTGTTTTGTAGCTGGGGGCCTGCATGCATGGTAAGAGGAAATATGTGTCTGCTGCTAATGCATTCTAGTTTTCCCAGACGGTCACCAAACTGTTGTTGCAATGCATAATTGAACTCAGAGGTTCCTAATTCCAGGAGCATAGAAGATTGCTCAGGCTTATTACACCATACTAGTGCGTACGTGTTATCTGAATAAGGGTGAGGTAAAAGGGCTAGAGGTCCTTGCCTGGTAAACCGTTCATAAGCCCATCCTGGCTGCGGCTGACTGGCGGTTACCATAGCAAGCAAAGCTGATTGGTTATATGCTCGTTGCAGGCCTGTTGGTTTACCGCCGTGTGATACTACATATATACGTGCATTGTAGGAACCCGCTTCATCGTAGCTAATTAGGCTAACACCGGAGTTTTGCAGTTTGTCGTGCATGGTGTGTATAAGGCTGTGATAGTCTACGACGTCACCTAGGGAATCTACATTCAAGTCTGAATTATGTATTACTGTACTTCCCATGCGTCCTTTTTGCGATACATGTACCTTGGTTATAGGAGCACACACCTCTGGCCATGCATTTATACTTTCAAGAAATGCTTTGCTACCCTGGTTAAGGGCCAGAGATCTTGGGTCCTTTTGTTCTTTTCTGAGCTCTGTTACAAGTGACCCGGCTACTGCTATCCGTTCTGGATAATCAGACTGGGATGCGAGCATTAAAGCTAGCGAGCTACCTGTTGGGCCGGCTCCTTTAATTAATATGTCGTACGTGAAAGTCTGCATGGTTGTGTTTGCAAGCGTCGTTTACAATTAAACGTCATGGCTTAAAAAGTGCTGTTATAGGAGCGTATTTGCATATGGCAGGCCCTTATACTCATACGTATCATCGTAACAAAGTTGTAGTTGCCTGGATGGCCAGCATACTAGGTATGTTCAGTTTACATTGGTGGTACCTAGGCCGTCGCCATGCGTGGCTAATGACAACATTCTCAGTAGTTATGCTTGTGCTGGCACAATTTTACCCCGTATGGTGGGACAACATACCTTTTCTGCTTCTATTAGTCCCTATAAGTGCCGGCATTATAGAAGCAGTTGTGCTTGCTCTTACACCAGATGAAAAGTTTGATGAAAGGTACAACAAGCATTCTGACCGTAAAACTAAAACTGGGTGGGATGCAGTAATTGCAGCAATAGTTAGCACTTTTTTAGGCGGCACTGTTATTATTTTTGGAATAGCCATGGTTGTAGTTCATATGTATAAGGCCATGGGCTGGCTGGACGACTACATATTGTGACATCCGAACATCTTCTAATAGCACTTGAATGGCTTACGCCGTGGGAATATTCGCCCACCGTTATAGTGGCATTTGCTTTGTCATGCGGCCTTTTCATACAAGGAGCGCGTACCAGACGAGTTAACATATGGCGCCATATTCTTTTCTGGACAGGAATAGTAATGCTATACCTGTCCCTGCATACAAGGGTCGACTATTACTCACAACGTTTGTTCTTTGCACATAGGCTTCAGCATCTGGTCTTGCATCACTTAGGCCCATTATTAATTATGGGTGCTTATCCTGGTCAAGTGTTGCGAGCAGGTCTTCCAAAGTTTGGTCGCAATATGTTGCACCAGTTTTTATCAAGTAAGCCGGGTAAAATTACAGTTGGAATATTAACCAACCGGTTCTTGGTACCTTTTTTATTTGTTGCCCTTGTGCTTGGGTTTCTTATACCAGTCGTTCAGTTTTACACAGTTCTCGATTGGCGCTTGTACCGTTTGATGAACTGGTCTGTGGTTATAAGTGGCATCATGTATTGGAACCTTATACTAGATAGGCGGCCTAAGCCTCCAGCGGCCTTATCTCCTGGTGGCAGGGTGTTATCGCCTGTTATAACTATGGTCCCACAAATGATTGCCGGTGCAGTAATTACATTTACTGAGTACGATTTATACCCAATCTTTGATTTATGTGGACGTGCTATACCCGGCATGTCTGCAGTTACAGACCAGGCTATAGGTGGGCTTACCATGTGGGTTTTGGCTGGCTTTGTAGAGGTTTTTGGTTTGTTATACGCTTTGTCCACCATGATGCGGTTATCAGCGCGAGGCCGAACAGGTTACAAGTCAGGTAATAAACAAACTGTCCCGGCGGTTTAGTCAGATGCTTAATGTTGTTAGAAAGCTTGTCATTGTTATATGTGCAGCTAGTCTTGCTTGGCAACCAGTTGCATTAGCCCAGCCAGTTGGTATTCCAAGTATAGGGGTAACTTCATCATCCGACCTATCCCCCTCTCTTGAGCGTTTACTTGGTGATGCCATTATGGAGCAGGGTAGGCGCGATCCCGATTACATTTCTGACCCTGATGTTAGTCAGTACCTAACTTCCGTAGGTCGCAAGCTAGCACGCTATGCTCCTGGTGCAGCATCACAAAAAATAACCGTTTTTGCCTTACGAGATAAACAAATTAATGCCTTTGCGCTACCTGGTGGGTACATAGGTATTAACAGTGGCCTAATAGCAGCTACCGAAAGTGAATCAGAACTTGCCTCAGTAATCGCGCACGAGGTTGCTCATGTAATGCAAAGACATATTGCCAGGGGTATGACACAAAGTAGTCAAAGTGGCCATATCATGTTGGCTACTATTGCAGGGGCTTTACTTGCAGCACTTGCGGGTAGTGGGGACCTTGCAATGGGTGTAGCTGCTTTTGGTCAGGCTGCTGCTATAGATAGGCAGCTTGGGTTTTCTCGTCAGGCAGAGCAAGAAGCCGATCGTATCGGGCTAGAAATGATGCGTAAAGCCGGTTTTGATCCTCGCGGCATGCTTAATATGTTTAGCAGGCTGTCACGATCTGCTAGTTTGAATGAAGGTATGGGCGGTAGTGTATATGCACGTACACACCCATTGTCCACGCAGCGTATGTCAGATATTGAGGGACGTGTCGGGCAGGCTGCAGTTAATCACAAAGACAATGTTACATACTGGTTTATACGGGCAAAATTACTTGCTTTGCAATCTCGTAACTCGCAAGAACAAACACGTGCAGCAGAAATATTGCAACGTGAAACAGGTAGCTCAAACAATATGCAGCGTAATGCAGCGAACTACGGCCTAGCATATTTGTCTTTTATTCAAAAAAAACCTGAAAAAGCCACAGAGTTCATTAACAACATAAGTGCTAGCAATGGGAGCATTGCGCAGGTTGATGAGTTAAAAATTTTGCTTGCACTAGATGCAGACAATAATAAGCATGCTCTAGATTTGGCTACTATTGCTTGGCGAAATTGGCCTTCAAGCCAATCTATTGCACTTACCTACGTAAGAGCTTTACAGCGCAATAATAATGACAACGAAGCAATAAGGTTTTTGGAAAGCCGAATAAAGCAATGGCCTGATATGGCAGAGCTTTATCAGCGTATGGCCTTTAGCCTCGACCGACAAGGCCGCGGCATAGAAGCCAGAAGGTCTATGGCAACCTATTATGAGTTGACAGGAGCTTTACCAACTGCCGTGGAGCACCTGACGCAGGCCCGTAATATGACAGATGATTTTTATGTGAAATCTGAACTAGATGTAAAAATTAGGGAGCTTAAAGATAGGCTAGTATCAGATAGAGCTTTATTAGAGCGATTCAAGTTATAGAAACCAATTAAGCCAAGCTCTGAAAGTAATTGTATAGCTGCTGAGGTAGCCAATCTAAATGACCAGGAAATGGTCCGCTAACAAACCCTACATGACCGCCGCTTTTGCTTCTCTGTAGGGTTATTGCATCAGAACATAATTCAGGCGCAGGTAATGACTTTGCTGGTATAAAAGGATCGTTATAGCTGTTTAATATAAGTGTGGGTACATTTATATATTTAAGAAACTGACCGCTAGATGCTTTGGTCCAGTAATCTATAGCATTTTCAAACCCGTGTATTGGTGCAGTATATATGTCATCGAAGTCGTATAGGGTTTTTATCGATTTAATTTTGTCTATGCAGATATCGTTAGGAAACCTATAAGCTTTGTCGATTAGCTTGGGCATCATAGTGGCTAGAAAATGACGTGTATATATAAATAGATC
>JAJYRX010000103.1 GCA_021793875.1 Pseudomonadota bacterium | reverse complement strand
ATCTTACATACCTAATATCATTTTCAGGCCAGTTGTTTGCGTGCCGCGCAAGTTTGCGTGATGCCAGTGCCTGAGGGTCGGCCATTGCATCTGCTATGGCGGTGTTACTGATACGCTTGTACTCGGCTAGCTCCTCTTCAGGGAAGTTTGCGTTTTTAAGAATATCGGCCACAAGTGTTAAGGCATCGCTTAAATGCTTACGTACACTGGTTATGCTTACTGTAATGCTTCCGGTGCCTGCACTAAAACCAACAGATGTTTGCAAGGCATCGAATCTGTCTTTTATGTCTTGACGTGACATTGAGCTGGTGCCACGATCAAGAAGTGCGGCAACTGCATTTGCAGCGTAACGTTGTCCTTTAAGAGAGTTTTCATTTCCAAAGCGTAATGATAGTCGCGCTTCAACGCGGTTTCCGCGAGTTGGCTTTGGTAGCAAAGCAGTTTCTATAGTGCCGGATGATAATGCTATTTCGCTTATCTCGGTAGCATTATTTATTGCCAAGGGGCTGGTGTCAAAAGATCCAACCTGCTCATTCTTACCCTTACCTTTATAGTCTTTTAGTAATTCATTTACTTCTGGGTAATCAGACGCCGGCGCCCTTACAGGTTTTTCTGTAGGTATATAAACTCCTATAGTACGGTTATCGGGAACCAGGTACCTACTGATAGCTTTCTGCACTTTATCAAGTTTTATAGATTCAACGGTATCGCGCATCCAGAAGAACAGGCGCCAGTCACCTTCAGATTGCGACTCAGATAAAGCTGAGGCAAGTTGTACAGGGTCTGCAAAAATTCTTGACCATCCGGTTAGCCACTGATTACGCACACGATCAAGTTCGGTTTGGCTTATTGGCTTCTTTTTTATTTCATCTATTGTGCTTTTAAGAGCTTCGAGAGCCTTTTGTTGATCCATTCCAGGCTCTAGTTGCGCTCCGAACAATGCGTATCCAGGTTGTGCCATAGATGCCGCAAAAGCAAACACTTGTGTACTCAACCCTTCGCGAACTAAGTTAGTATATAAGCGTCCAGATGGTGTATCGCCTAATACCGCAACACCTAAGTCTAAAGCTATGTATTCTGGAGTAGCTGCTGCAGGTATGTGGTATAGAGCTCCTATAAGTGGGCTACCACCTTGACGCTTGAGTGTAACTTTGCGTTCGCCATCTTGAACTGGCTCTTTGGTATATTCTGGCGGTAATTTTCGCTCTGGTTTGGGCAGAACGGCGAATGCTTCGTATATATATTGTAGGGTTTCTTTTTCATCAAACTGCCCTGAAACTATCAGTACGGCGTTATCTGGCTGATAGTAGGTTTTATAAAACTTTCTTAACTGGTGTATGTCTACGTTTTCCACATCTGAGCGAGCACCAATTGTTGTTTTGCCATAGTTATGCCATTGATAGGCCGAAGCCATCATTTTCTGCATTAGTACTTGGAAAGGGCTATTTTCACCTCGCTCCATTTCGTTACGCACAACAGTCATTTCGGAATCAAGATCTTCCTGGGTTATTGATGCGTTAACCATGGAGTCGGCTTGCCAGTTTATGTACCATTTCAATGTTTCTGGATCAGCAGCAAAACTTGCGTAATAGTTGGTGCGGTCTGCATTGGTGGTGCCGTTTGCCTGTAGGCCACGACGTGAAAACTCTGCTAAAGCATCTGGCATATTTGGTGTGCCTCGAAAAAGCATGTGCTCAAGCAGATGCGCCATGCCAGTTTGCCCGTAGTTTTCATGACGTGCCCCAACCATATATGTCATATTGACTGTGGTGTTAGGTTGTGACTGATCGGGGGCCAGAATAATTTTTAGGCCGTTCTCTAGTACATACTCAGATATACCCTCGACTTCATGCACAGGCTTTAGCGTATCGACGGGGTTAATTTGGGCATATGAATTTGATAGAGTACCAATTAAGGTTAATGACAGTAATGCCTTAATTAACATCTTGTGAGTTTTATTGCTACAGATAAGCTCTTTTGTTGCTGATGTAATCATGATGTGCTTTACGTAAGTTAGAAACATTGAAGCTATTTAGACAGCAATTGCATGGCTTGTTCCATATCGCTAACTGTGATTCCAAACATGCGCTGTTCCATAATATTCTGAATAATTGCAATTGATTGTCGGTAGGTCCAGTAAGCTTTTGGTTCCGGGTTAAGCCAAACAGCATTAGGCCAGGCATCAAGCAGCCTTTTAAGCCATACCGCACCGGTTTCTTCGTTGTAATGCTCAACCGAGCCTCCTATGTGCAAAATCTCATATGGGCTCATGGTTGCGTCGCCAACAATAATAAGGCGCCAATCGTCGTTATATTTACGGATAATATCCCAGGTGTCAAAGCTTTCATCGTAGCGTCGCTTATTATTGCGCCACAGGTACTCGTAAGGACAGTTGTGGAAGTAATACACCTCTAGGTTACGAAATTCGCTTCTGGCTGCTGAAAACAGTTCTTCTACACGTACTATGTGATCATCCATACTGCCACCAACGTCAAGTAGCATAAGCACTTTCACAGCGTTATGTCGTTCTGGCACCATTTTAAGGTCAAGGTATCCAGCATTTTGTGCTGTGCTGCGTATGGTGTCATCGAGGTCAAGCTCGAGGTTGGCACCTTCTCGAGCAAATCGCCGTAACCTTCTTAATGCCATTTTGAAGTTGCGCGTACCTAATTCCTGCTGGTCATCGTAGTCACGGTACTCACGCTTATCCCACACTTTAACGGCGGTGCGGTTACCCGCTGATGGCCCTCCTACTCTTATACCTTCTGGATGGTACCCGCCGTGACCAAATGGTGATGAGCCGCCGGTGCCTATCCACTTGTTACCTCCTGCATGACGTCCTTTTTGTTCCTCAAGACGTTTTTTGAAGAGTTCCATAAGCTTCTCCCAGCCGTGCTTTTCAAGCGCTGCCTTTTCTTCTGGGCTTAGCTTTTTTTGAAACTCTTTAATAAGCCACTCCATAGGTATTTCTTTTTCTGATGGCAAAGCGGCTTCGATTTGTTCATAGTAGGCTCCAAAAGCCTTATCGTAGCGATCGTATAGTGTTTCATCTTTCACCAGAGTCATTCTTGCTACATGGTAAAAGCCATCTAAGTTAATAGGGGTTGCGCTACTACGCAGCAGTTCCAGCAAGGTAAGGTATTCTTGCACGGAGACTGGCAGCTTATGAGACCTTAGGTGATAGAAGAAATTAATGAGCATGCTGATTTTAAATTGTAGCTAGTCTTACACCATACCCAGAAATCGTTGTTAGTGCTACTGGGGGGCTGAATAGTAATTGCAATGGCATACTTTAACTATATACGTCTTCCTGATCTGGCCATGTCTGCTAGGCGTTGCAATAGTGATATGTCTTGTTCGTTTTTTAGTAAAGCCCCCGCTAATGGCGGAAGACCATCGTCAATACGGCTTATATCATCGGCCTTTACACCCTCATTTAATAACAGGTGCAGCCAGTCCAGAAACTCGGAGGTTGAAGGCTTTTTCTTGAGACCAGGTGCATCTCGTAAGGCAAAGAAGGTTGTCAGGGCAGAGCCAAGAACGTCTTCTTTTATTTTGGGAAAGTGGACGTCTACAATTTCTCGCATGGTTTTTTCATTAGGAAAGTTAATGTAATGGAAAAAGCAGCGTCTTAAAAATGCGTCGGGCAAGTCTTTTTCGTTGTTAGACGTAATAATTATCAGAGGTCTATGTTTTGCTTTTATGGTCTCACGGGTTTCGTATACGTAGAATTCCATTCGATCTAGTTCTTGCAGGAGATCGTTGGGAAACTCTATATCGGCCTTGTCAATTTCATCTATAAGAACAACGGTTGGTTTATCGGATTCGAATGCATGCCAGAGCTGTCCCTTAACAATATAGTTACGAATATCACGTACTTTTTCGTCGCCAAGTTGGGAGTCGCGCAGACGTGACACCGCATCGTACTCATAAAGACCTTGATGAGCCTTAGTAGTTGATTTTATGTGCCAGGAAAGTAGTTCACGCCCAAGGCTAGCTGCCACTTCTTGTGCCAGTAGTGTTTTACCAGTGCCTGGCTCGCCTTTCACCAAAAGTGGACGCTCTAGTGCTATGGCTGCATTAACAGCCATTTTGAGATCGTCTGTTGCTACGTAGTTATCAGTTCCTGTAAAACGGTTCTTGCCGGGGGATGTAAGACTCATTATTACCTTTCCTGTTAATTGTGGTGTAAACACTATGTTTTAATAATTACAATTATCGTACAATCTGCTGTGGAGACAATGGCGCTACAACACTTCATGCTTAAATTATTCAGGCGCTAATCAAATGTAGCGTTCATCCTTTTAACGCCATATTAAAAAGAGCCACTATGACGTTGCCAATACATAAAATATGCAGTTTAACTGTATTAAGTATTTCCCTGTCAGTTGCGGCTAGTTTCGCAGCACATGCCGAAGATGAAATCATTGGCGATGCGGAAGCCGCAAAATCAAAAATTTCAATGTGCATGGGTTGCCATAGTATAAAAGGCTATAAGGCAAACTTCCCTGCGGTGTATCACGTACCTAAAATTGCTGGTCAAAATGCCGAGTATATAGTTAGCTCACTTAAAGAGTATGCTAGCGGTGCCCGAACGTTCCCTACAATGCGGGCAATAGCTGAAAGCCTTTCTGAACAAGACATGGCCGATCTAGCCGCATATTACTCAAGCAATAAATAACAGGGGCGCATAATGAAATACATAACAGCAGTTTTATCGGGCATGCTTTTGTTATCTGGTGTGCAGCTTGCCCAAGCCGATGCAATAGAGGCAGGTAAGCAAGCTTTTCAAAAACATGCTTGTGCAAGCTGTCATGGTGATGACGCTAAAACATCTACACAACCCGACTACCCAATACTTGCAGGTCAGCATCGCGACTATCTTGAGCAGGCCTTAATGGCTTACAGGCGTGGGCAAGCAGGTGCTCCAGCTTCTTCCAACGTGCGCAACAATGCAATTATGGGAGCTATGGCAGCACAGTTAAGTGCTGAAGAAATAAAAAACATATCAGCATGGCTGGCCACTTTAGAATCGCCTCTTGGGGTGCGTCGCTAGTTAATAAAACCTAGCGGCTTTTTGTGGTATGCCTAAGTATTAGCTCAAGGTAGCGCTGGTTGTCTAGTGGCTTATTAAGTCTTTGCGCCTCCCATATAACTTCCCCTAGTGCTTCCATAATTACGTGCACCGCTTCGTGCTCGCCTATGCGTTTGCTTATCTGTTCAAAGGCTTGCTTTATGCCAGGAGGGTGATCAATGGACACCTGCTCATTAATGGCCAGATGCATAGATAAATGTAAAAACGGATTGGTTTGCCCTTGCTCTACCGTATAGTCAGCTTGTTTGCTATCTGGGTCAAGCAGTACCTCGTGGTATTCGGGGTGCATTTCTATAATGTCAGCAGCCATGGTCTCTAATGGAGTAAGAACCTTATTTTTGACACTTTTTTGATCCCTCTGTGTTATGCTCAAAATCATTGATTTTGCTTAGAAAATTTGATATACTGAGAGGTGAGGAGCTGTGTCATTATGAAAAATCAG
>JAJYRX010000102.1 GCA_021793875.1 Pseudomonadota bacterium | reverse complement strand
CTTTGGTGCCTTGCGTGAAACCGGACGAACGTCGGCCATGATACTTTTTATAGTAGTTGGTGCTACGGCCTTTACCGGTGTGTTTAATGCTACTGGTGGGCTAGCAGCAGTTCAGGGAATAATGCGTGGTCTCGATATGGAACCTTGGATGCTGCTAACTGTAATGATGTTTATAGTATTTTTGTTGGGCTGTTTCCTTGATTGGACAGGTATAGTCTTGCTTTCATTTCCTATTTTCTTACCAATAGTGCAAGAAATGGGTATAAGCCTATTGTGGTTTGTGGTGCTCATGGCTGTGGTTTTGCAGACATCGTTTTTGACGCCGCCATTTGGATATGCTTTATTCTATTTGCGTGCTATCGCCCCGACGGAAGTTCGCACGTCTCAAATAATACTTGGTGTATTACCTTTTATAGCTTTAATAGTTTTAATGAGTATTACTGTAGCGGTATTTCCAGGTCTTGTGACTTGGTTACCTCAACAACTTTACGTTAACTAGTATGGAGACATAATGAAAATATCTAAAAAATTGTTAGCAACAGCTATTACTTGCTGCATGATGTCTGGCGTGGCAATGGCTCAGCAGCAAAACTGGACAATGACTAGTACTTGGCCTTCATCAATAGAGCTAATGGAAATCGATAAAAAGTGGGTTGAATTGGCAAACAAATTAACTGGTGATGAGTTAAAAATAGACTTTCATGAAGGTGGTTCATTAGTGCCTTCTGGAGAGGTATTTGCCGCAGTTGAGTCCGGTACTATAGATGCTGGAGGAGATTGGCCTGGATATTGGGCAGGTCGCGATCCAGCGTTTTCTCCTCTTGGTACTCATACCAGTTTATTTAACGCTATCGATTACGTAAACTGGATTCAACAATGGGATGGTTTTGACGTATTTAACGACGTATACGGTAAATTTGGAATGGTTTACTTACCGTATGGTGTTACAAACAACGAGTCCGGGTTTCGCACCAACACACCAATTAAAAATTTAGAAGATCTTAAAGGCAAGCGTTTGCGCTTGTCCGGTCTGGAACAAGGTAAAGTTTTAGAACGTTTGGGTGGAAATCAGGTGTCTATGGCTGGCCAAGAACTATACCAAGCTCTAGAACGTGGGGTCATAGATGGCGCCGAGTTTTCTACACCTAACGTAGACGTTTCAGCAGGAATGCACCAGGTAACAAAGTTCTGGTCAACACCTGGTTGGCATCAGTCATCATCCACATTTGGTGTAATGATAAATAAAGACTCTTGGGATAAGCTATCTCCGGAAACGCAGGAAAAATTGCGTATAGCAGCAGATGCAACTATGTTATGGTCTTTATCTTTTACCGAGAAACGTGCCATAGATGGTTATGAAACCTTTAAGAAGGCAGGCGTTGAAATAAATCGTATGGACGATGACTCTCTACAAAAGATACAAGACATCTCTAATGAAGTTATGGTAGAGGTAGCTTGTAGCAGTCCACTAGCTGCTAAAGTGTATACAAGTCAAGTTGAGTATTTGAGTGAGTATGCTGAATGGCGGAATGCTTCCAAGCCGTTTAACCTTGGTCGTGATCCTCAAGGCCCAGATCTCGAAAAACTATTAGAGTGTGAGCAGTAACTCAATAAAATTAAACGTTTTAAAATAGGGCGCAGGTTGGCATAAAGCCATCTGCGCTTTTTTATGCTTAAATATTGGTATATATACTGGATTTAATGCAATCTATAAGTCAGGTTTATATGAGTAAAAACATTCATCTTCTGGTTATCGATCCACAAAACGATTTTTGTGATCTACCGTCCAGTTACTGGCCTGTTAACCCCTTACATGCCGATCAGCGTATAAAGCCACAGCTAGCCGTACCAGGTGCTCATGCTGATATGCACCGGTTGGCGCAATTCATTCGTAACGGTAAACACTTAATTTCAAATATAACTATTACCTTAGACTCACACCATCACGTTGGTATAGAACGTCCAACTATGTGGGTTAAGCCCGATGGAACCTCTCCTGAGCCATTTACTCAACTCAAGGCTGAAGATGTAAGGTCCGGTAGGGTTTTTCCTAAAAGCTCTACTGATAAAAAACGCGTTTTGAATTATCTAGATAAGCTTGAAGCAGCAGGTCGGTATACACATATGATTTGGCCAATACACTGTGAAATTGGCACATGGGGGCATAATATACATGCCGACGTGCTAGCAGCCTGTAATGTGTGGGAGGTATATGCAGGTAAACCCACTAGTAAGGTTATTAAGGGAACCAATCCATATACTGAGCACTATAGTGCATTAATTGCGGAAGTACCCGATCCGGACGACCCTCAAACCCAGTTGAATAGCAGTTTATTGGCCAGTATGCAGAATTCAGATGTTCTTTTGGTTGCAGGTGAAGCAGGTAGTCACTGCGTAAAATCTACACTAGAACACTATTTAGAATATGCCAATGAAGAATATATATCCAGGGTTGTTGTACTAACCGACTGCATGAGTCCAATTACTGGTTTCGAACAGGACTACCAGGAATTCCTAGATAAATTAGAATCTCGAGGCGCAACCCTTACCACTGCAGCCTTGTGGCTTTCTCAAAATAGAGAATAAATTGTTAGCTCTATTACAAAGGGTTAAGTCTGCCAGCGTTAATGTAGAGAACGAAACCATAGGATGTATAGACAATGGTTTATTAGTGTTTTTGTGTGCAGAGCACAATGACACATATGAAACCGTTAAAAAGCTTGTGGACAAAATACTCAAATTAAGAGTGTTTTCTGACAATAACAACAAAATGAATCTTAACTTGGCAGATGTGAATGGTGGGTTGCTTGTAGTAAGCCAATTTACTCTAGCGGCAGATACTAGCAGGGGTAATAGACCAAGCTTTAAAAAGGCTGCCGATCCCCACCTAGGTATGGAGCTTTATGAGTTGTTTATCAAGTTAGCTAAAAGCAGGCATAACAAGGTTGAGTCGGGCCAGTTCGCGGCTGACATGCAGGTCAGCCTGGTGAATGATGGCCCGGTAACCTTATTTATTAGCGTCTAAATCTGCAGACTCCATTTCACGCTCTATCCAGGCATCTATCATTTGCTGTGAGAGCTGTGCTTTACGCACTAGTCTTGCATCTTCTCTATCGAGTACTCGATAGAGTCCTATTATTACTAGCAACATAAGAACAGCAAAAGGTAGCGCCGCTATGGTAATTAAAGCTTGAAGCGCGTCTAGTCCGCCTGCAATAAGCAACGCCGCAGCAATCAACGCCACCGCTACTCCCCATACAACACGCTTTGCAAGTGGTGGGTCGCCAGCTTCGTCGGTAGACATACTTGCTAATATCAGAACGGCAGAGTCAGCTGATGTGACAAAAAATATTATCAATAATAGAAGAGCTATTAAGGATAGTATTGTTGCCCCTGGCAAGGTATCAAACAGCGTAAATAATACTGTTTCATAGCCACGCCCTAAAGCGCCAACCATATCTGCACTTCCAAAAATTTGTGCTTCTAGCGCTGAGCCTCCAAAAACGGAAAACCACAGAAATCCCAGCAAGGTGGGTGCTATTACTACACTCACCACAAATTCACTTACAGTACGACCGTAAGAGACGCGTGCGATAAATGCACCCACAAAAGGTGCCCATGCAATCCACCATGCCCAATAAAATATTGTCCAGTCAAACACCCAATCATTGGCAGAGAATGGAGAAAGTCTGAGGCTCATGGTTACAAGCTGGTTTATATATGAGCCAAGCGTGGTTGTAAAGGTATCAAATATAAACCCGGTAGGGCCCATAATTAACACCGCCAGCATAAGGATAGTTGCAAGAATCAAGTTAGAGTTTGACAACCACTTAATGCCACGCTCTACACCGCTGGTGCTGGATAGCATGTACATTACGAAAGCTACGGCAATGATTATTAGTTGTAGTGATTTGCCGGATGTGATGCCGAATACTGTTTCAAGGCCTGCGCTAATCTGTATAGTTCCAAACCCTAAGGTTGTTGCTACACCTATTGCAGTAGCTACTACTGCTGCAATATTTACTATATCGCCCACCACACCTTTGTGATACTTTCCTAACACAGGGTGTAGCATGTCACTTATTAAGCCTCTACCCCCTCTGTTGAACTGAAACCATGCCATTGAGAGGCCAATTAGAGCATAAATAGCCCATGGGTGTAGGCCCCAATGAAAGAATGTGTAACGCATACCTACACGTGCAGCTTCTCCGCTTTGTGATGTTATTCCTTCGGGCGGACTATAAAAGTGCGAAATTGGCTCTGCCGCACCCCAAAACACTAGACCTATACCCATTCCAGCTGCAAACATCATTGCTAGCCAGCTCATACGTGAGAATTCAGGTTCAGCGTTTTCACCTCCTAGACGCAGTTTTCCTAGTCTTCCGAAGGCCAGGTACATCAAAAAAACTAAGGCCAGAAATACGGTTAATAAGTACAGCCAGCCGGCATTATGTATAACGTCTTTAAGCATTGTCTGCATAAGGTCGTTAAATGCTATAGGGGCTATACCCGCCGCGGCAACGAGAATTAATACTAATGCAATAGATATATAAAAGACCATGTCTAACTTATTAGTGAATAACGCTTTTTAATGTAACATGCAAAAGTTTGTATTTTACAGTCATTGATTAAGGTTACATAAACGTAACAAATGTATCTATTTGCACCCCGTTTGGTGGTAAATATGTTTTCAGTAGTTAGTAGTTGCATATGGTAAATGGCAATCACTACAAATGCTTGCCGTATATGGTCATTTTTTGTCAGTATTGAGTGTCCATGTTTTTAATTTGGCAAGGAGGTTTCATGAAACCACTGGTTTTCAAACATTGTTTTGCTGTAATGCTGGCTTTGGGTATTACTAGCGCACCGGTAGTAGCTCAGCAGGCACAAGAGCCCGCACCCATGCAGCAAGGCAGCGGGGCAGAGTACTCCGATAGCCAGCTGGAGAAGTTTGTTAACGCTTCACAGAAAGTGGCGGTGGTGTCAGAAGAGTACACACCTAAGCTACAAGCAACAGCTGATGAGCAGGAACGCCGCGAAGTATATCGTGAAGCGGATGAAAAAATGGTAAAAATTGTGCAAGATGAGGGCATGACTGTTGAGGAGTTCAATGGAATTAGTCAGGCCTTACAGCACGACCAGCAGTTAATGGAAAGAGTTCAAGACTTGGCCCAGTAATTAGCTTTAGGTCTGCATAGCCCGTTACAGGTTGTGCCTGTAACGGGTTTTTTTATGATCGTTCTGCCCGTTGGCTTAGGTATATGCTGGCTAGAACAATAGCTAAGCCAGATACTTGATATATGGTTAGGCTTTCCTCTAACAACATCCAACCTAGTATTACGGCTGTTAAAGGGCTAAGAAATAATAGTGATGATACAGCTGCCGGTGATAAGATTTTTACCCCTCTAAACCAAAAAACGTAGGCGAGTGCGCCACCGATAATTCCAAGCCATAGCAGCGCTAGAATATTTGTTGTGCTAACACTAGTGGGCAATGGGGCAAAAAGAAGTGCAAAAGGAAGAATCACTAGACCGCCTGCTGTTAGTTGCCAACCGGTCATGGCAAGCATGGAAAATGGACTA
>JAJYRX010000101.1 GCA_021793875.1 Pseudomonadota bacterium | reverse complement strand
TACAACAGCACTGATTGCGGTCATTTAATTTTCAACTTTTAATTATAAGAATGTGGGATATTAACGATAATCTATATAAAGTTTTGCCACAACGGTACAATTTGCAACAATAGTAATCTGAATTTATATGCTGTAGCTAGCGCTAATATATATGAGCAAGTTTATTAAGTTTCCTGCCGCCTCGTCTACTACTGGAACAAGTAACAGGTTCGGTCGTTCTCGACTAGGAGGTGGGCCTACTCCAAAAAATAGTAATGCACGTATAGTTGCCCCCCCCAGAGCGTTGCTGCCGTCAAAACAAGAGTTACAGAACATATCAGCCAATCTTGGGCTAAATTCTGACAGGCTCAGACATTTGATGGTAGATAGATTGCGTGATAGAGGTATTACAAACGAAACAGTTTTATCAGCAATGCGTTCAGTTCCTAGACACTTGTTTGTAGATCAAGGACTAGCCAGTCGAGCTTACGAAGACGCAGCTCTACCAATCGGTTATAGTCAGACCATATCGCAGCCTTGGGTAGTTGCACGTATGCTATCTGTTATGTGTGAAAACGGTATCCCAGAGAAGGTTCTAGAGGTTGGAGGTGGGTGTGGTTATCAAGCCGCTGTTTTAGGGCATTTTGTTCGTCGAGTTTATGTTATAGAACGTATCAAGGGTCTATACCAGCAGTCCGTACATAACCTAAAATCGATTAATGTTCCAAATCATGTAACTGTCAAATATGGTGACGGCATGTTGGGGTTGCCCGATATAGCACCATTTGATGCGATAATTATCGCTGCTGCTGGTATAAACATACCAGACGCTTTGCTACAACAAATGTCATTAGGAGGCAGCTTGATAGCCCCTGAGGGTAATACCGAGCAACGGTTAGTGTTAATTAGGCGCATAGCTACAAACCAGTGGCAGCGTCAAGAACTTGATGCCGTTAAATTTGTACCGTTACGTTCTGGCTTACAGCCATAAAAATATGTAAATAACACCAGGAGTTTTATACTATGCGCTTAAGTTTCTACTCTTGCGCCCAATCAAACAGATCCATCATATCAGGTCGAATGGCCGCTCTGTCTATGGTTTTTGCTGCCTTGACATTGGCAGGTTGTGCAAGTCGTATGGATCGCGCACCTGTTGTGGATTTAACTACCGAAACAGGCCCAATAGCCACATCAGTAACTACTGGTAGTACATATATAGTAAAACCCGGAGATACTCTTTATAGTATCGCTCGATCACAAAATCTAAATGTGAATAAGTTGGCCGAAATAAACAACATTTCTGATCCATCCCAGCTAAAGCAGGGACAAGTTTTGCGTATAGATGAAGCAATAAGGTCCGATGGGTCTGAGGTTGCTACAACAGTACCAGTAAAAACTGAGCCTGAAGAATCAAAACCTAGTGATAATTCTGAAAAGGTTGAAGAAACATCAAAAAGTGAACCGGCTACTGATACGGCAAGAGCTAGCGATGCAGGTAAAATCGATTGGGGATGGCCTGTCAAAGGTAAAATAATTCAGCAGTTTAATGCTAGCACTAAAGGTATAGATATCGAAGGAAATTTAGGCGACCCGGTTATAGCGGCGGCAAGTGGTCAAGTGGTGTATGCTGGCAATGGTGTTAGGGGTATGGGTAATTTGCTGCTTATTGGTCATTCTGATGGCTTTATAACGGCCTATGCACACAACGAAAAACTGCTTGCAAAAGCTGGGCAAGAGATAAAAAAAGGTGAAAAAATTGCAACTTTAGGTCAAAGTGATACGACTTCACCCCGACTCCATTTTGAAATACGTCGTCGCGGAACTCCAGTGAACCCACTCTCATACCTGCCATCTCAATAAAATAACTGTATTGTTAAGTAGCCCGCATTAGATACAAATGCGGGCTTTTTATATTCATATAAATCTAAATAATCTTGTTTCGTCGTTATGCAGCGTATTGTTAAAATAGAGTCAGTAGACCTTAATGGTCAGGGAGTAGGGCATATTGACGGTAAAGTTACATTTATACCGTTTGCCCTGCCAGAAGAGTTGGTAGATATAAGCCTAGTCAAGCAGAAAAAATCATATAACACTGCTCGTCTTGACTCTGTAATACAGTCTTCCTATATAAGAGTTGCACCTAAATGTGAATACTTTGGGTTATGTGGTGGCTGTCTAATGCAGCACATGAATCCTGCTGCCCAGGTCGCCATCAAGCAACGTGCGCTTGAAGACCAGTTAAAGCATATAGGCAATGTTGTGCCTGAACGCATAATGGCTCCCATACATGGGCCATATTGGAAATATAGGTTCCGGGCTAGGCTGTCTGTAAGGTATGTTCAAAAAAAGAATCAGGTGCTAGTTGGGTTTAGGGAAAGAAATAGCCGATATGTAGCTGACATGAAGTCTTGTCAGATTCTCCCAGCGCATGTTTCTGATTTGCTGCCCTTATTACGAGTTTTAATTCATAACCTGTCATGCTATAACCGCATTCCACAAATAGAGGTAGCGGTTGGCAGCAAAACTACAGTATTAGTTCTAAGACATTTAGATGAGCTAACGCAAGATGATATAGACAAGTTACTTGAGTTTGCTAAAGCAAACAACATAAGCTGGTGGTTACAGCCTAAAGGCCCTGACACTGTACACCCACTAATACCTGAAGAGGAAAATCTACTATTTTATGATGTTCCAGAGTTTGATTTGCAAATGCAATTTAAACCAACAGATTTCACCCAAGTGAATCATATTGTCAATAGAACATTAGTATCAAAAGCTATATCGTATCTTGATCCTAAGCCTAACGATAGAATCATTGATCTGTTTTGCGGTCTAGGCAATTTCACCTTACCTATAGCAAGGCTTGCAGGACAGGTTATTGGTGTCGAGGGGGCATCCTCATTAACCGAAAGAGCCACTCATATAGCCCAAGAGCATGGCCTTAGTTGCAAAACAGAATTTAAGACGCTGAATTTATTTGAAGTAAATACCGAATGGTTAAGGGGGTTAGGCCGTTTTGATAAAGTTCTTATAGACCCACCAAGGGAAGGTGCTCTTGAGATTAGTAAGGCACTTAGTAGTTTAAGCCTAGATGAAAGACCTGAGAGGGTGGTCTATGTTTCTTGTAACCCGGCTACTCTTGCCCGAGACGCAGGAATTATGGTTAACGTTGGAAAATACAAATTAAAAGCGGCCGGTGTTGTGAATATGTTTCCGCACACTGGCCACGTAGAGTCCATAGCTATTTTTGAGTAGCCTTTAAATACTATTGCTTAACTCTGATATTATAGCTTTAGCCTCTTCAATAACCCTTTCTGGGGCTGTACCACCAATATGATTTCTTGAGGAGACAGAACCCTCTAACGTTAGTACATTAAAAATGTCATCCTCTATCAGATTATTAAACTCTCGAAGTTCGTTTAATGAAAGTTCAGATAGATCACACCCTTTTTCTTCACATTTTCTTACCGCCAAAGCAACTGTTTCGTGAGCATCTCTAAAGGGCACACCCTGCTTTACAAGATAATCGGCCAGATCAGTTGCGGTGGCAAACCCTTGTTTTGCAGCGTCTCTCATAGCAACAGAGTTTACCTTGATGCCATCTATCATATCTACAAATATAGTTAGTGTATCTCTGAGTGTGTCAGCAGCATCGAACATTCCTTCCTTGTCTTCTTGGTTGTCTTTGTTGTAAGCCAATGGTTGTGATTTCATTAAGGTTAGCAATGCTATTAGATGTCCATTGACTCGCCCGGTTTTACCTCTAGCCAATTCTGGAACATCGGGGTTTTTCTTTTGAGGCATTATTGAACTGCCTGTACAGAACCTATCGGCTAGTTCAATAAAACCAATTCTAGGACTCATCCATATAACTAGCTCTTCTGACAGTCTTGAAATATGCATCATGGCAATTGCTGCTATAGAGCAAAACTCTATGGCAAAGTCTCTGTCTGAAACTGAGTCAAGAGAGTTTCGACTGACGCTGTCAAACTCAAGTAGCTCGGCTACATATTCTCTATCTATAGGATAGGAAGTTCCTGCAAGGGCAGCTGACCCCAATGGGAGTATGTTTACACGGGCTCTTGCGTCTTGTAGCCTATTCTCGTCACGCCTAAACATTTCAGCGTAAGCTAGTAGGTGATGACCAAATGTTACTGGTTGTGCAACCTGCAGATGGGTAAACCCGGGCATTATGGTGTTAGCATGTTCAAGAGCAAGCTTTGCAAGATGATATCTTAGCTTGCGCATTAGTGATGTAGCTATATCAATTTCATCCCTTAACCACAGACGCATATCGGTGGCTACTTGGTCATTCCTGGAGCGTCCAGTATGCAGACGCTTTCCTGCGTCACCAATGAGCTCTACCAACCTCTTTTCAATATTTAGATGCACGTCTTCCAAATCTACAGACCACTGAAATGAACCTTGCTCAACTTCAGTAAGGATTTGTTTCATTCCACGCTTTATATCAGAAAGATCAGTAGAGTTTATAATTCCAATTTTTTGTAGCATTTGTGCGTGTGCAAGAGACCCTTGTATGTCGTACTTTGCCAAACGCTGATCGAATGATACCGAAGCAGTATATCGTTTAACTAGATCAGATACCGGCTCAGTAAACCTGGCAGACCAGGCAGTAGTTTTATTATCAAACTGGTTGGTAAGGTGGTGTTTGCTTTGTTCAGACATAGACTAGACGAGTATTATTTATTAACAAATGCTGTAGTATAGTTTGTTATTCAATTTTTTCAGCACATTATCATGAAACTAATAACGGCAATCATTAAGCCCTTTAAGCTTGACGATGTTAGAGAGTCATTGTCAGAGATAGGGGTAAATGGTTTGACAATAACAGAAGTCAAGGGATTTGGGCGACAAAAAGGTCATACCGAATTATACAGAGGAGCCGAATATGTCGTTGATTTTTTACCAAAAATACGTCTTGAAGTAGTAGTTCCAGCTGCCATGGCTGATGAAATAATAGATGCAATAATTAAATCCGCTTTTACTGGCAAAATAGGTGACGGTAAAATATTTGTATCGCAGGTTGAGCAAGCTATACGTATTAGAACAGGTGAAAGCGGTATAGATGCCTTATAACGAGTATTAAGCAATGTCCATTAATGGTATGCAGCGTATTTCTAAGCTTATGGCACAGCGTGGAATGTGTTCCAGACGCGAAGCCGATGAATACATAAGACTAGGTTTAGTAAGCTTAGATGGCACTCCTGTTACCGAGCTGGGCACAAAGGCGTGGCCAACCCAAACAATAACCTTAGCAAAAGAGGCGCTAAAACAACAGGGTAATCGTATAACAATTATTTTAAATAAGCCCATAGGATACGTTTCCCATAGCGTTACAAAAGCATATAAGCCTGCTGCTAGCTTAGTAACCAGAAATAACTACTATTCTTCTAAAAAGTCCAAAACGTCTTTACCTAAGTTTCCAATCAGAGGGCTGGCTCCTGCAGGAAGGTTGGATATCGAGTCTCAGGGGCTATTAGTGCTTACCCAAGATGGGCGCATTGCAAAGACACTTATAGGTAATAATAGCATCATAGAAAGGGAGTACTTAGTGCGCGTGGAAGGAAGTTTAAGAAAGAATGGATTACAGCTTCTGAATCATGGTTTGCTACTTGATGGTAAGCCACTAAAAAAAGCTCGAGTTGGCTGGCAAAATAATGATCAACTAAAGTTCATCTTAACCGAAGGGAAAAAGCGTCAAATAAGAAGAATGTGCGAATTAGTTGGCTTGAGGGTAACGGGATTAAAGAGGGTTCGTATAGGCAGG
>JAJYRX010000100.1 GCA_021793875.1 Pseudomonadota bacterium | reverse complement strand
AAGCTCACTCTTCACCACAGAGAATAAAACACCGCTACAGGCAGCAACTACAACGCCAACAAAAACGACTATAAGGCGGTTACGTAATGCCCGTGCCAGACCATTGCGATACTTTTTAGTAAGAAACTCAAGAACATTTTCTATTAGATTATAAATACGCCCGTGGCTATGACTAGGTTTAAGTATAGTGCTGCACATCATGGGGGTTAATGTTAAAGCCACGAACCCTGAAACCAGAACTGCACTTGCCAGCGTTAATGCAAACTCAATAAACAGACGCCCAGTGCGCCCGGTGGCAAAAGCAAGCGGTGCATATACTGTTACCAAAGTAAGAGTCATTGCAACTATGGCAAAGCCTATTTCACGAGCTCCAGTAAACGCCGACTCTAACAGCCCCTTACCTTCCTCAAGGTGTCTATAAATATTCTCAAGAACAACAATTGCATCATCAACGACCAAGCCTATAGCTAACACCATAGCCAGTAGAGTTAGCGTATTTATTGAAAATCCAAAAAAATACATAAACCCAAATGCACCTACCAGCGATACTGGAATAGTCACAATGGGAATAAGGGCAGCCCGTACGTTGCGCAAGAAAAAGAATATTACTAATACTACCAATAAGGTAGCTTCTGCCACAGTGCGATATACAGAATCTATAGACTCCTGGATAAAAACAGAGCTGTCGTAAGACATATTCAGAGCCATACCGGACGGAAGGTTCTGATTTATAAGCTCCACCTCTTGTTGAACTGCTCGTGAAAGATCAAGGGGGTTAGCAGTGGATTGTTTGGTTATCCCAATAGTAAGGCTTGGCGAACCATTAAAACGGGCCATGATACGCTCTTCCGCTGGCGCCACACGAACATCTGCAACATCAGAAAGCCTAACTGGATACCCATTGGAAACCGAGACTATGACATCTCGAAATTGCTCAGGAGTATGTAGGTCGGTAGACGAAACTACAGAAAACTCCCTGTCTATGGACTCTATTCTGCCAGCCGGAATTAGAACGTTCTGCTTACGTAATGCATTTTCGACATCCTGAACAACCAAGCCATAGCCAGCTAACTTGCTACGGTCTATAAAGATTCGCATAGAAGGCTGACGCTCCCCGAAAATGCGCACCTCTGCTGCACCTGGAAGAACGGAAAGCCTTGTCTGTATATACCGCTTTATATAGTCTGATGCCTCCATAGCGTTAAGCTCACCGGTAGTAACGCCTATGTAAACTATGGGGGTGGAATCAGCTTCAACCTTGCTTATGACAGGCTCATCAATTTCATCAGGTAAAAACCTGCGTGCCCGTGAAACCTTATCACGCACATCTGCTGCAGCGGAGTCAGGGTCTCGACTAAGGTTGAACTTGATATTTATTAGACTGCGCTCCGAACGGCTCATAGAGCTCATTACATCAACACCTTCCATGCCTGACAGCTGATCTTCAAGTGGCTTGGTTACCTGAGACTCTACAACCTCAGGCGATGCACCGGTATAAGTAGTCATAACAGACACAACCGGTTCGTCTATGGCAGGATATTCTCGTACAGTAAGACGATCGTAGGAAATTACCCCTACTAGGACCACCATTAACGATAAAACTGTGGCAAATACTGGTCGACGTATGCAAACTTCAGATATTTTCATAATAACGGCTGGTTTTAGTCATTCTGGTCATTTTCACCAGCGTTAATATTATTAATGACATTTACCTCGGCACCCTCAAACACCTTTTGTAGCCCCGATACCAACACTATGTCACCTTCATTAAGACCGTGCACAATTTCTACTCTACCGTCACGCCTAAGGCCAAGAACCACATCAGTTTTTGACACTTTATTTGTATCTAGCCTATATACATAGTTAGCATCACCCTCTGGTGCAATTGCAGTTTCTGGGACCATAAGTGCGGGCTTATCAGCAAACTGAAGCCTTACCCTGGCAAACATGCCTGGCCTTAGCCTGTAGTCTTGATTAGGAACTTTTGCGCGCAATAGTATGGAGCGCCCCCCTTCGTCAACCTTAGGGCTGACTGCACTCACTTTACCCTCTCTAGTTTCTTCGGGAAGCGCATCAAAGCTAACAACAACGCTAGCTCCTACCTTGGCATGCGCCAAAAACTGCTCGGGCACGCGGAAATCAACGTTTAATGGATCCATTGACTCTAGTGGTACTATATCTTGGCCCGGACTAACATAATCACCAACTGATACCGTTCTTAGCCCAACCAGACCATCAAAAGGGGCTTTTATTACAGTTTTTGCCAAATGAGCCGTTGCCAATGCAACCGAAGCCTGGCTAACCTTTAATTGGCTAGCCGACTCATCACGTGCCTGCCCACTTACAAAGCCTTTGTTACTTAGTTGCGAAGCTCGGCTGTGCTGACTGCTTGCAAGGCGCAGCTGTGCCTGTGCCTGCTCTAGTTCGGCGCTTGCGATTGCACTATCTAGCTCAATAAGGGTATCGCCAGCTTTAACAGCACTACCTTCTTTAAAGTTAACAACTGATATACGTCCGCTTATTTCAGGACGTATTATTACGGCATTTTCGGAGCTAAGTGTGCCAACTGCGCTCACGGTTTGTGTTAGTTTAACTACCTCAACGTTGGCAACCTCAACACCAATGCTATCAGCATAAGATGCAGGCATATGAAAAGCCAAGGCTCCAAAAATAACCGGCAACAAAGCCGGGATACCAGTTCGTATATTTTTCATAATAATTAAATGAGCTACACCAACCCGGCAATTTTACTAATTGTTTAAATATGCGACTTTAACCTATACCAGCAGCAATTTCACGATTATTTACAAGTAAGCTGTTCTACACCCTTATTAGCTAAAGCATCAGCACGCTCATTCCCCGGGTTACCAGTATGACCACGGACCCACTGCCATGTAACATCATGTATCTGCACAAGAGAATCCAGATGCTGCCATAAGTCGGTATTTTTGACTGGTTTACGATTTGAAGTACGCCAGTTATTTTGCTTCCATCCATCGAGCCATTTAGTCATAGCATTTTTCACATACTGTGAGTCAGTATGTATTACAACCCTACTAGGCCGTTTTATAGCTTCTAAAGCCTTAATCACGGCAGTAATTTCCATACGGTTATTAGTTGTTAGCAGCTCACCACCAAACAGCTCTTTTTCGTGCCTGCCCCATTTCAGCAGCACACCCCAACCACCCACGCCTGGGTTACCTTTGCATGCTCCGTCAGTCCATATCTCTATTGCTTTTTCTTCTTTACTACTAGTCATGTAAATCTGCCTTACGCCGTGAGCCCAGTGTATGCACTGTTGCTACGCGACCTCTTCTAGCTCTTGCCCGACTGGATTTCCAGACTGGCCCTACAAGCCGCATGCCGGAAACTCTTTTAACTGCTGAAATAACGTAGCACGCACCAAAAAAAGGCCACCACCGATGTCCTGCTCCTTCAACAAACGACCACCTATATAACCATTTAGAAGAACGACATAAAGGCGCATATCCACCAAAATGCCCTCGCCCTGGTTCTAGAGAGAGCAGCCTTAACCAATCCCTTAGACGTACAAGAGAGACTAAATCGTGCGCAGGTATGGGCAACCTTGGGATTAACCCTGGCATGCGCTCACGCATACCCCACAGACTCCATGGGTTAAAGCCAGAAATAACCAAAGTACCTTCTGGGCGCAGTACACGTTCTACCTCACGCAACACCTGGTGGGGGTTTGAAGAGCACTCTAGTACGTGAGGCAAAATTATAAGATCTATAGTGCCAGACTCAAAAGGAAGGCACTCCGGATCAGACACAAGGCTGTATGGCTTGCTGTTACCGTTAACATTGAACCACCCACTGGTGGTGATAATCTTATGCCTTATTCGGTTAGCACGCAGGAAGTTGATACTTGGTAAACCAGCCTGTACAGCATGGTATCCAAACACGTTACCTATCAGCTCATCTATTTGCTGTTGTTGCCACGATATTATGTACTGCCCTGGAGGGCTGTCCATCCAGTGTTCAAGCTCTATAATACGAGGTTGGTCCACCAATTATTGCCCCTAAAAAATGCTTAACCAATTTAGCAAGGCTTATAACTCTTATAACCCGCAAAATCGTAGCGCACTACAGTTAATAGCCATACCTGCCTTTAACGATAACTATATCTGGATGGTATGCAAACATGATAAAGCCATGGTAGTAGATCCTGGTCAGGCTGATCCTGTGTTTGAAATACTAAAGCGATACGAATTAGACTTATGCTCCATTTTACTTACACACCACCACCACGACCATGTGGGTGGGGTGGTTGAGCTTAAGCAACAAACACAAGCTATAGTTTATGGTCCAGCAAAAGAAAATCTACCTGCATGCGATCAAGCCCTAACCGAGGCTGATAGCATCTACATAAACGATTTAGAACTGTCTTTTGACATACTAGATGTGCCTGGCCACACTATTGGACATATAGCCTATCATGGCAATATAAATAAGACACCTGTACTTTTCTGTGGTGATACATTATTTGCAGCAGGTTGCGGACGCATATTTGAAGGCACACCAACACAAATGTTTAATTCTTTACAAAAAATTGCAAGTTTGGATAAAAACACTTTGGTTTGTTGTGCCCATGAGTACACTCTTTCAAACTTGGAATGGGCTGTTACGGTTGAGCCCAACAACGAAACCCTGCAACGCCGCCTGTTTGAAACAAAAAGACTACGTAGCGAAGGCTTTACAACTTTACCATCAACTATTGCCGATGAATTACTAACAAACCCTTTTCTCAGATCAAACCAGTCTGATGTAATACAGTCGGTGAACAAATATGCAAACACCAACCTTACTGATCAAGTAGACGTATTTGCGCATCTGCGCGAATGGAAAAATAACGCCTGAAAATGTCATGACTCGTGTTCTTTACTTAATATCAGTTATTGTGCTCACAGTACTTGCAGGATGCGCTACGCCCCCACAACAGTCAAAATCAGAAACAAAAGCAGCAATAACGTCTGGTACGCTCGACCTAACACAAGACACCGACGATCTCTGGTATCGAATTAGACGCGGCTTCGCAATTCCCAACATACACACAGAGCTTGCCGATTACTGGACTCAATATTATGCATCTCACCCAGACTCGGTATTATTAATGACCCAACGGGCCAGTAAATATCTATATCATATAGTTGATGAACTACATCAGCGCGGTATGCCAACCGAATTGGCATTGCTACCATTTGTTGAAAGCGCCTACGACCCTAGCGCCTTATCCCGCTCAAAAGCATCTGGGCTTTGGCAGTTCATACCAAGTACGGGGCGTTACTACAATTTACGACAAGACTGGTGGCAAGACGAACGACGAGATCCCATAGCCTCTACTAATGCGGCGCTAGACTACCTAGAGTACTTATACGAGTTTCAAGGCGATTGGCACCTAGCACTTGCCTCTTATAACTGGGGTGAAGGAGCTGTTAAAAGGGCAATAGAAAAAAATGAAAGACAAGATCTTCCAACCGACTATCTATCCCTTAACATGCCTGAAGAAACACGCAATTATGTTCCTAAACTACAGGCTTTCAAAAATATTATTGCTGAACCCAAAAAATATGGCTTAACCTTACCCAACGTAAGCAATACTCCCTACTTCACAAAAGTCAGAAAGTATCAAGACATAGACATAGAAGTAGCTGCTCAACTAGCTGAAATGCCAGTGGAAGAGTTCAAGGCACTTAATGCGTCTTTTAATTTGCCGGTAATAACCGCAGATCAACAGCCTGTAGTTTTAATACCAATAGACAAAATAGATAAATATCAAAAAAATCTGCGTACATACAAGGGCAAACTAAGCTCTTGGAAAGTACACAAGCTTAAAAATGGCGAGATCGGA
>JAJYRX010000099.1 GCA_021793875.1 Pseudomonadota bacterium | reverse complement strand
TAAAAACCAGGTTCGCCGGTCGGGCCATATAAAGTTATCAGGAACACGCCCAGCTCCGGCCACTATTTCTTCAGCCGACATGATTCTAACGACTGACTCAGAAGATGATCCCACCTGTAGGACTCCTACTAAAAAAGTGGCGGGCAATGCCCGCCACTAATTTGATATCTAATGGCAATTTAAGTAGTTACTGTTTACCAGTTTCCTTCTTATACCACAATGCATGGTGAGTGCGAGCCCAAGACTCGTCTACTTTACCGGTAGTCATGGCTTGTACGCTTCCCTTAACCCATATTGCTGCATATACATGTACTATTACTGATAGTATTAGTATTACAGCTGATATGGCATGCACTAGTGCAGCTATACGCATTATGGATATGTCGAAGAACGGTGTAAACCAGGGCCTCCAGAACATTACGCCCGTTACCACAAGAGCAACAAGGCTTAATGTCATAAGCCAAAACACCATTTTTTGCCCAAAGTTATACTTACCTACCTCGGGCATTTCGGAGATATCGCCTTTGAGCATTTTGCACGATTGCTTGCGCCATTGTTTGTCTTGCGAATTAAAAATGTTGTCACGCCAGAAGCGGAAAAACATTAATATAAACGCAAGAAACATTAATGAGCCAAGAAACGGGTGCAATATTCTGGTCCAGGCACCACCACCAAATAAATTGGTGAAAAAGTACATGGCTGGATGAAATAATGCAAGGCCTGATAAACCCGCTAATACAAACATAATGGCTATGAACCAGTGGTTCATGCGCTCACCGTCTGTATAACGCTGTATTAACTTGCTCATGCCTGATCCTCCGAATCGGTTTCTTCTGATTTGTTACGGCCAAGCGGACCAACCTTCATGTAATGGAAGAAGCCACCAAGAACTGCCAGCGCCATACCGGCAAGTGCCACCGGCTTGGCTAAGCCCTTCCAAACACCTACGGATGGGCTTATTTGTGGATTAGCGGGTAAGTCTTCCAGCTCGGGTTTATCGGCGTGTTTCAGCACATACATTACGTGTGTACCGCCAACCCCTTCTGGGTTATATAAACCAGCATTCTGGTAACCACGGTCTTGAAGTTGAGAAACACGGTCGTTGGCATAACTAACCATATCGTCTTTGGTGCCAAAAGTAATGGCACCAGTAGGACAGGTTTTTACACAAGCAGGCTCTAGCCCCACGTTAACGCGGTCTGAGCATAGCGTGCATTTGTATGCTTTGTTATCGACTTCGCTTATACGAGGTACATCGAACGGACAACCTATTACGCAGTAACCGCAGCCAATACAGTTTTCGGAGTTGAAATCGACAATTCCGTTTGAATACTGAACTATTGCGCCAGGTGACGGGCATGCCTTAAGGCAGCCCGGCTCGGCACAATGCATACAGCCGTCTTTACGGATTAGCCACTCCAGGCTACCTTCTTCGGGCTCTACCTCAAAGAAGCGCATTACTGTCCATGACTCGGGTGTGAGATCGGTTGGGTTATCGTATACACCTACGTTTTCACCGATATCGTCACGCAGGTCGTTCCAGCTCATACAGGCTACTTGACACGCTTTGCATCCAATACACTTGGATTCGTCGATAAGCTTAGCCACCTTAGGTGTGTCACGCACCGACGGTGAAGGCGTGGTAGTGGCCGAGCGAGCAACAATGTTTAATTGTGAATTGGCCATTTGTTACACCTTTTCTATGTTAACCAAGAAGGCTTTGAACTCGGGAGTTTGCGAGTTAGCATCACCTACGAATGGTGTTAGCGAGTTAGCTATATAACCATCGTGGGTAACACCCTTAAAGCCCCAATGGATAGGAATACCAACCTGGTGCACAACCTGGCCGTTTATATTCAGAGGCATTATGCGCTTGGTAACGACACAAGACGCTACTACTTCTCCGCGCTTACTACGCACCCTGACCTTGTCACCATGCTTTATGCCCTTTTCTTTGGCAAGCGCCTCACCAACTTCAACAAACTGGGATGGCTGCGTTACAGCATTACTGCGCGCATGCTTTGTCCAGAAATGATGATGCTCGGTAAGCCTATAGGTTGTAGCCGCATAAGGGAATTCATCTTTGGTACCAAAGTGCTCCCAATCCTGTTCATATACACGAGCAGCCGGGTTGCTAATGGCCTTGTCGTTGTCAGGATGCAGAGGGTTAACTCCTATGGGTGATTCAAAAGGCTCGTAATGCTCTGGGAATGGCCCCTCGGCAAGACCTACTGAATACAAACGAGCTACACCTTCGGGGTTCATAATGAATGGCCCAACGTTTTCTTCAGGAGCGGCATCTGGACGCATGTCGGGCACATCAGCACCACCGGCCCAAGTACCACGCCAAGCAAGATAACTACGCTTAGGATCCCATGGTCGGCCTTTGGTATCGGCACTAGCACGGTTATAAAGTATGCGACGGTTAGCTGGCCATGAAAAGCCCCACTCAGGGTACACACCAAGACCAGTTGGATCGTATAGGCTACGACGTGAAGTTTGGTTACCGGCTTCAGTCCAGCAGCCGGAGTAGATCCAGTTACCACAAGAGGTTGAGCCGTCATCTTGCAACATTGCGAAACCTGGCACTTGCGTACCGGCTTTCAGCAACACTTTACGTGGTGCATCAGGATCATCTGGATCGGCAGGCTCAAGCACGTCGGTAAGCACTTTACCGTTAATTTCACGCAATAGCTCTTCTGATGAAGGCTTAAGCGGGTTAACGTAAGGCCAGTCGAGGCCAAACACGGGCTCTGTTAGTGTGCCACCTTCTTCTTTATAGAGATCTCGTATTCGGTTAAATAGTAGAGCTACTATTTCGGAATCGACCTTTGCTTTACCCGGAGGGGGTAACGCTGCCTCTTTCCAGTTAATTACCCTACTGGAGTTTGTAAAAGAGGCAGTTTCTTCTACAAAACAGTTGGATGGTAATCGGAAAACTTCGGTTTGTATGGTAGATGGATCTACATCGTGGAATGGACCAAAGTTTTTCCAGAACTCACTGGTTTCTGTTTCTAGTGGATCGATTATGACCAAATACTTAAGCTTAGATAGAGCTTCCGTAACTTTACCTTTGTTTGGCGCGGAACCAATAGGGTTAAAGCCCTGACAAATAAAGCCGTTCATTTCGCCCTGATGCATGTACTCGAACATGGCCATAACGTCGTAGCCTTTATCGCGCTTGGGCACCCAATCGTAGGCGAAGTCGTTTTCGGGCGTTGCGGCATCACCATAATATGCCTTCATTAGGCTGGTGAACCACTTAGGAAAGTTTTGTGGAAACGCCATCTGGTTTGGACGCAAGGGTTTTGGCGTACGCTTTTTCAGATAGATTTCACGAGTTGGATCATCGTCGGTTGGAGCTAGCATATAACCAGACAGAACTTCAGAGTATGCGTTCATGTCAGTTATACCTTGCACGTTTGCGTGACCACGCAAAGCGTTTACACCACCACCTGGACGACCCATGTTGCCCAGCAGCAGCTGTATCATGGCCATGGTACGAATATTTTGCGAACCAACCGAGTGCTGTGTCCAACCAAGTGCATAGCATATGGTCATGACCTTATCTGACGCACTGGTTTTAGCGATATCTTCACAGATTTGCAGGAACTTATCTTCAGGCGTACCAGTTATGTTTGAAACAACATCGGGGGTATAACGGCTGTAATGCTTCTTAAGAAGCTGGAACACACTTCGTGGATGCTGCATGGAGTCGTCGGTACGTATGTATCCGTCGGGGCCCATTTCGTAACCCCAGGATGACTTGTCGTACTGACGCTTGCTTGCATCGTATCCGCTGAACATTCCGTTTTCGAATTTATAGGTATCTTTAACTATGAATGTTGCATCGGTGTAGTGCTTTACGTATTCGTGGTGGATTTTATCGTTGGTTAGTAAGTAATTTATTACACCACCAAGGAAAGCGATATCGGTTCCTACACGTATAGGCGCGTAGGTATCAGCAACTGCGGCGGAACGCGTAAAACGCGGATCTACCACAATAAGCTTGGCGTTACGCTTTTGCATGGCTTCAGAAACCCACTTAAAACCACACGGGTGAGCCTCGGCAGCGTTACCGCCCATGATTAACACCATGTCAGTGTTTTGGATGTCGGTCCATGAGTTTGTCATTGCACCGCGACCAAATGTTGGGCCCAGACTGGACACCGTTGGCGCGTGTCATATACGTGCTTGCGTATCTAGTGCAACCATACCAAGGCCACGTGCGACCTTGACTGACAAATAACCTGACTCATTAGAGGCAGCGGATGATATCAGAAAACCGGTGCTATTCCAGCGGTTTACTGTGACCCCTTTGTCATTTTTAAGAATTATATTTTCATCACGGTCGTCTTTCATGTGACGAGCGATGCGATCAATGGCATCTTGCCAGGAAATTTCTTTCCATTCACTGGACCCGGCTTCCCGTACTTGGGGCTTGGTTACACGGTTTTCACTTTGTACCATATCCATAACACCAGCGCCCTTGGGACATAAGGTGCCACGGTTAACCGGATTGTCCGGATCTCCCTCAATATGAACAATGCTTGGATGTACGTTTTTGGCCTTATCACCTAACGTATATACAACCAAGCCACAACTTACTGAACAATATGGGCAAATACTACGGGTTTCTGTTGTTTGGGCCAGTTTAAAGTGTCGTGTAGAAGCCAACACTTCTGTGGGTGAGAACCCCATAGCCACAAGGCTAGAGCCTGCCAGCCCTGCAGCACTGACCCGGAAGAACTCCCTCCGGTTCATATCCATTTGGACATCTCCTAAAAATCACAACTTATTTCCGCCATTTGTATACAACGAGCGGTTATATACGAAACTTCTAATTTATTAAATCATTAGTTTAACCATGATACAAGTGCGGGTATACCCCTTGACATGTATAAGAGTATGTTAGTACGCAAATATTTGATGTTTAAATCAAATGCTTTTTATACTTATATAAATTCGATAAAATGATGATCTAACCGAATTAAAACTCTTTCGCATACTAAATTTCTAATGACCACCAATAACCGACCAGTTCTACAGCTACCCGATAAGCGCAAGAAAGTATTAATGCACTCTTGCTGTGCACCCTGTTCGGGTGAAGTCATGGAAGCCATGACGGCATCGGGCATTGATTACTCCATTTTTTTCTATAACCCAAATATTCATCCCGAGCGTGAATACCTTATAAGAAAAGAAGAAAACATACGTTTTGCGGAAAAGCACAACATAGAGTTCATAGACGCTGACTACGATCTAGACAACTGGTTTGAACGTGTACGTGGGCTTGAGAACGATCCAGAACGCGGAATACGGTGTACTGTTTGCTTCGACATGCGCTTTGAGCGTACTGCCCTTTATGCTCACGAAAACGGCTTTGACACCATAACCAGCTCTTTAGGAATTTCGCGCTGGAAAGATATGGATCAAATAAACATGTGCGGCGAACGAGCTGCCGAGCGATATCCAGACCTTATATACTGGACATACAACTGGCGCAAAGGTGGCGGGTCGGCACGCATGCTAGAAATCAGCAAACGAGAGCAGTTCTACCAGCAAGAATATTGCGGTTGTGTTTATTCGCTGCGCGACACAAACAAATGGCGGCGCTCCAAAGGGAGGCCGCCAATTGAAATAGGCATAAAGTTTTACGGTAAAAACTAGCTTACTGAAGTGTACGGCTAAAAGTAAATTCACCATTAGACCAGCCAACAGGTATAACATCCCCTGAACCAAATTGGCCTTCAATAATAAGTTTTGCAACCGGGTTTTCTATATTTTGCTGTATAGCTCGCTTTAAAGGCCTTGCGCCAAAAACTGGGTCAAAACCTGCTTTGGCTAGCTGAGCTATTGCATCGTCAGATACGTCCAAAACCATATCTTTATCAGCAAGCCTTTCAGCCAAGAGCTGCAACTGTATACGGGCAAT